>JBDRBL010000030.1:0-23006 GCA_043822685.1 Candidatus Shapirobacteria bacterium | reverse complement strand
CGAAGTCAGGACAATAACCCCAGTATTTTTGATAATTCTTTCATGGTGCGACCACAGTTCATCGAGAGGAATAAGACTATCCCAGTGGTTTTGAGTTGTTCCGTAAGGAAGATCACAGAGAATCATATCTATCGATTTTTGCCTCAAAACAGTTCTACAAACAATAGGTACTTGTTGGCAAGCCCTCCTCTTTCGCCCTTCTTTCTAAATCGACATTGGAATTTTCGGTTTTATAATCAGGAAAGTATATCGCTTTAAAAACTTGGTTACTCGCCATGCGTATATATTATAATATGATACCAAAGAAAACAAAACTCATTAACAGAGCCGCTCTTGACCTCCTCCCCCAATTCGTCCTATACTAGATTATGTCTTCTGCCCGCAGTGATCCCCGCCAGCTCGAACTTTTAGCCAAAGAGGAGTGGGAAAAAAGCCGCCTCGGCCGAGCTCTGCATTGGACGCTTACCGTCGGCCGGCATATCGTCATCATCACCGAGCTCATTGTCATCCTCGCTTTTCTCTCGCGTTTCAAGCTCGATCGCGATCTTACCGACCTGAACGACTCCCTAAAACAAAAGCAAGCCATTGTCGAAGCCTCCGCCCCCTTCGAAAAAAAGTACCGCCAGCTCCAAAACCGCGTTGAAATTCTCGATCAAATCGGACAAAAACGCTTCCACCCCGAAATCCTGCTCGACGCTCTGGCCGAAATCACTCCGGTTGATCTTTATTTTGACGAAGTTTCCTCCGAAGAGGGTTCTTTTGCTCTTAAGGCCACCGTTCTTTCCGAAACCGGCCTGACTGTTTTTTTAAAAAACATCCGCACTCTTCCGATGCTTAATCAAATCTCCCTCTCCGAATTAAGTTCCGGCAGCGATAAAGATATTGGGATTAAATTTAGCCTTATCGGCCAACTTCAAAGATGAACGACTCTAACCGCCGCTACCAGCGCTACTTTCAGGAAATCGGCCAGCTTTACCAGCAAAAAAAAGTTCGTTTTTACACCCAAATCATCGCCACTCTCGGCGCCATTATCTTCTTTCTCGCCTTTGCCATCAAACCAACTGTTGTCACTATCACTCAACTGCTTAAAGAAATCGCTGATAAAAAAGAGGTGGAAATCAAACTTGACCAAAAAATCCAGGCCTTAATGGCGGCGCAAAAAACCTATACCGGCCTAGAGGCCTATCTGCCTTTGCTTGATCAGGCTCTGCCCGCCGAGGCCCGCCTCTCGCCATATCTCAACCAACTTGAGTCTCTCGCCCGCCAGAACAACGTCCAGCTTACCGCCCTGCAAACCGGCCAATTAGTTCTCAAAGACACCCCCCAACCACGGCAGGACCATTTCGTTCTCACCTTCACTCTCAACTCCCCCTATGCCAATCTTAAAACTTTTCTTAACGACTTCTCCCGTCTCCGCCGCCTCGCCGAAATCACTGGTTTCAGCGTCAAAACCGATTCGAAAACTCCTGATAATTTGAATTTGACTTTAACCGCCAAAATTTATATCTTTGACCAAGCAAATGTCTCTCAATAAACTTTCCCGTCAAGCTTTATTTCTCGCCATCTTCACTCTGATTACGGTCATGTTATGGATCACCGTCACGGTCTATTTGGCCGCCACCCAATCAACTCTCTCCCCTGCCACCGCCGAGCAAATTGCCCCTTTTGATCCCGCTTTGAAAACCGATCTCATTACTGCTCTTAAAGACACCTTATGAAAAGAACCGGCCGTCTCCCAACGATTATCGCTTTAATTTTACTCGCGGTCAGTCTCACTGTCGGTCTTTTACTGATTCAAAAAACCCCCAATCTTTTTGTCCGGGCCGGCCCGCAAAATACGCCTCAACAAATAAAAATAACCAACATCACCGACACCTCTTTTGCTGTCTCTTGGTTTACCGACGCCCCTTCTCCAACGACTCTCAAGTACGGCTCCGGCAGCAATCTTGATCTCTCTTTGGCCGAGGACGGCTCCAAAACGCTCCACTACCTGCAAGTAAAAGGTCTCTCCCCGGACCAAATGTACTCCTTCAGGATCATTTCCGGCGGCAAAACCTTTAACGATAACGGCCAACCTTTCCGGATTAAAACAGCACCGCTCATCACCGCTGCCAATCCTGCCAATAACCTTGCCTATGGAGTAATCCTTGATTCCACCGGCAACCCGGTCAGCAATATTCTTGTTTATCTCTCTTATCCCGATCTCTCTCCCCAATCCGCTCTTACCACCAGTTCCGGCAACTGGGCAATATCCCTTCACTTAACCCGCTCCGAAAATCTGCAGAATTGGTTCAGCGATACTCCCAATCTCGGCGAAATTTTTGTTCAGGCTGGTTCTTTAGGCAGTGCCACTGCCGCCATCACCTCCCAAAACGACACTCCCGTTCCTCCTATCACTTTGGGGCAACAGCATGACTTTCGTCAAGTTTCTGCTTCGCCGCCGCCCGCTGACAGGACTGAAGCCGCACCGGCAAAAAGCCGTTTTACCCTTGATACTCCCTCGATCACCATTGCCAACCCTCAAGCCGACGAAAAAATCACCACCACTCGACCCGAGTTTTGGGGCACCGCTCCCGCCAGCACCAATCTCACTCTTGAAATCAACTCGCCCGCCGTGATCACTCAACAGCTTACAACCTCGCCCACCGGCAGCTGGAGTTGGACTCCTCCCGCTGATCTCGCTCCCGGCGATCACTCTCTCTCGATTGCCCTTCCTGACGGTACTGAAGTAATCCGCCGCTTTGTCATCCTTGCCGCCGGCAGCGAAGACCTGCCCGCTTTTACCGCTACTCCCTCCGGGCAAACCATTACTGCCAGTCCCACTCCCTCTGATTCCAGCCGCACCACTATGCCGGCTACCACCGCCGGCATTCCTCAATCCGGCAACTTGACACCCACTTTTATTGTCTCTATGCTAGGAATAGGACTGATTATTTTGGGGCTTATTGTTTATGGACGATCTCAATCCGCCAATCTCTACCACTAATAACCTAGACCGCCTCGAAGATCACTTCAAAGAGGAAATTACGGCGGTCAATCTTGCTTCGCCGTTAAAAAAGTTTCCGGTTAAAAAAATCGTTTCGATTTTGCTGGGCATCTTGATTGTCGTCGCCATTCCTGCCGCGGTCATCTTGGTCAAACAACGCCAAGAATTGCGCAAAGAGGCAATCGGTGAACCTTGCAGTGAAACCAAAACTTGGAATGATCCCGCTTGCTTTAATATTTGCGATGGACACTCTGCTTCCCGATCCTGCAACAAACCGGGAACCCTAGGAAGCGACGGCGTTTGTCATGCTACCGATGTTAACTGGTGCAAAGACGGCGATTTGAGCACTGGTTGGGGCGACTGCAGTTGTCCAACCCCCGCCGCCCCGGGCAGCGGTAACGCCGGTGACATCCAGATCGGCATTGATGGTTGCACTGTTAAGTACAAAAACATCGGCGCTTCTCCAACCAGTTGGACCGGAACGGCTCAAGTTTGCCAGAGCAAGCGCAACACGCTGGAGGAGTGCAACACAGCGGATGATCGTCTCGAGTGTCGCAATTCGGGAGAAGTCCAGCTTGATTCGGGCTTGGTAGCCCCGGGAGCGGAAACAAGTCAGGGGGTTTGCCAAATCGCCTGCGGAATCTATCAAGTCGATATTACCGGTATTGTTTCTGATCACGGCTGTAATTGGGATAGTAGTTGTGACCGGCCCACGATTACCCCGACTCCAACCCCCACCGGCCGGGTAACGGTAACCCCGACGCCAACAACAATCGTCACCCTCACTCCCACTCCCACCTCAACCAGGTTGAGTTGTCAATCGACTTGCGACGCCAACAGCAACTGCGGCGATAGTTTGACCTGTTACGATTTTGGCAATAATGCCAAAAGATGCGTGGACAGCCGCTGTCCCAATGAAAGCGACTGCGTCTGCAACAAATCCTGCTACGAACTCTGCAGCGGCGACAGCGAGTGTCCCAGCGGCCTGGTCTGCCGAACGATTGACAGCGTCAAGCGTTGTGTTAATCCTTCTTGCGAGCGGGAAAGCGATTGTGACTGCAGTCTCACTACTGGTCCCATTCCTACCACTGTCCAATTACCCGCCGCCGGTTTTACTCTCCCCACTTGGGGTTCGGTCGCTGGCGGTATCGGGCTGATTGTCGCCAGTTTACTTCTCCTGCTGTAAATCCTAAAATAGCTTCATGCTCATCAAAATCGCTGGCGCCGGTCTGACCGGTTTAACCGCCGGCTATCGTTTGTTAAAAGCGAATTATCAGGTCGAGATTCACGAAAAAGAAAATTTTGCAGGTGGCTTGGCGGCCGGTTTCAAACAAAAAAATTGGCACTGGAATTTGGAGCATTTTTATCACCATCTTTTTACTTCGGATCTTGCCATTCAAAACCTAATTACTGAATTAGGTTTAAAAAATAATTTATTTTTTCACTCTCCCAAAACTTCCATCTATTATCAAAATCAAATTCACCAGTTTGATTCACCGCTTTCTTTATTAAAATTTCCCTTTTTGTCGCCAAGAGCCAAATTACGCGCAGGCTTAACGACTCTCTATTTACAAAAAACAACCCGCTGGCTGGCGTTGGAAAAAATCCGGGCTGTGGATTGGCTGCCTCGGCACTATGGCCAAACTGCCTACCAAATTCTCTGGAAACCCCTGTTGAAAGGCAAGTTTGGCGATAAATACGACCAAATTTCGATGGCTTGGTTTTGGGCCAGAATTCACAAACGCTCGCCTCGTTTGGGTTATCTGGAAGGCGGTTTTCAAACTTTAATTGACGCTTTAGTTAAACACATTACCGCCCTCGACGGCAAGATGTATTTTAATAAAATTTTTGAAAAAAATTTTTCTGATATTGTTTTAAGAACTTTTGTTCCCGCCAAAATCCCGATGCTCGGCGCCGTCAATCTGATCTTGAAGCTTAAAAACTCTTTTTTGGCTGACGGCACTTACTGGCTCAACGTCAACGACGCCTCTTTTCCCTTCGTGGCTGTCGTTGAACACACTAACTTTATCAATAAAAAATATTACGGAAATAACCATCTTGTCTACGTCGGTGGTTATTATTCTGTTGATCATCCTTATTTTTCTTATTCTTCCGATAAATTATTCTCCACCTGGTTCCCGTATTTGCAAAAAATCAATCCTTCTTTTAATCGACTGTTAACGGTTAACTATTCGCTATTCACTTCTTTAACCGCCCAACCGATTCCGCCCCTCAATTATTCCCGAACTATCTCGCCCGTCAAAATTAATAAAAATTTTTATCAAGCCAGCATGGAGATGGTTTATCCCTATGATCGCGGCATCAACTATGCCGTCGATCTGGGCAACCGCGCCGCTGATGAAATCCGCCAAAATCACCCGCTTTGAGCTTTTGCTTTTTGCCGCCTTTTTCGCCTTCGCCGCTTGGTTAATGTGGCACACTTTCCAATATTACAACAGCACAATTTATATCGCCGGCAAGGCTTGGAGCGACTTTGCCGCCCACCTGCCTCTGATCCGCTCGTTTTCCTGGGGCCAAAATTGGCCGCCGGAGTACCCGCTTTTCCCCAATGAGCCGATTCGCTATCACTTCCTGTTTTATTTTTTGGTCGGCAATCTGGAAAAATTTGGTCTGCCGCTTGATTGGGCGCTCAATCTTCCCAGCGCTTTGGGTTTGGGCGGATTAATGATGATGATATATCTGCTGGGTAAACTTATCTTCCAGAGCCACCTGACGGGTTTTTTAGCGGTCATGCTTTTTTTGTTTAACAGCTCACTGGCCTTTTTAGAATTTTTTAAAAAGCATGCTTTTAAAGAAATTTTTACCAACGCCACTTTTCCCACTTTTGGTCCGTGGGATGGCAAAGTTATTTCTGCCTTTTGGAATCTGAATATTTATACCAATCAGCGCCATCTGGCCCCGGCCTTCTTTTTGACCTTGTTCATTGTTTATCTAATTTTAAAAAATAAAAAGCTTTCTTTGGGAAAAATCTTTTTTCTCTCTTGGGTAATCGGCTTCCTGCCCTTCTTTCACAAAGTCGCCCTGACTATTGTCGGCCTGACTCTCTCGGGTTTTTTTCTGCTTTTTCCTAAAAAACGTCTTGATTTTTTTCTTTTGGCCGGCTTATCTTTTCTCGCCGTCGCTCCCCAGCTTTACCTCCAGCTTTCCACCATCAACTCGCCAATTACTTTTCACCCGGGTTATTTAATCGAACCACCCTTAACCTTGGTTAGATTTTTCTCCTACTGGTGGCAAAATTTAGGCCTGTCGCTATTTTTTATGCCTCTGGGATTTTTTCTGGCGCCCAAGACCGGCAAAAAACTTTTTTGGGCGATTATCCCAATCTTTTTAATCGGTTATCTTTTAAAATTCTCACCGGAAGTCGCCGCCAATCACAAGTTTTTTAATTTTTTTATGATTATTGGCAATCTCTTCTCCGCTTATGCTCTCACTCGTCTCTTCTCTAAATCTTTTCCTATTTTCCTAATCGCCCTCATCTCCCTCACCCTCTCCGGTTTTATCGACTTTTTCCCCGTCAAAAACGACGTCTTTTACCAGATCGACGATGCCCCCAAAAATCCCGACATCCTCTGGATCAAAAACAATACCCCGCCTGATGCCATATTTCTCAACTCTTCTTTTTTGTACCACCCCGCCTCGCTCGCCGGCCGCAAGATCTTTTACGGCTGGCCATATTTTACCTGGGGAATCGGTTATCAACTAGACCAAAGAGCCATTGCCATCAAGAAAATTCATGAAGGTGACAACAGAGAAATCGTTTGCTTGGAGCTCATCAACAACAAAATTGACTATTTAGTGCTTGAGGAAAGTGACAAAAATGTTTGGCCGGCTCAAATCAATTCGGCCTTTTTCTCCACTAATTTTCAACCGGCTTATTCCAATCTCAATAAATTGTTTATAATCTACAATGTTAAACACAATTGCCCGCGACTATGACTCAAAAACTAACTATTCCCGGCGATTATCAATACCAAGCGTTAAACACCGGTCATACCCCCCAGCGTTTTTGGCACGCTAACAAATTGGAATTGCTAAATATCCTTGACAACTTCTCCCCAAAGGATTCGGTTTTAGATGCCGGTTGTGGCTCCGGCAATATTGCTTTCTTTCTTGCTCATAAAGTTAAAAAAGTGATCGGTTTAGATCTTAGCCAATCGGCCATTGATTTTGCCCAACAGAAAGTCATTGAGACCAGAGTTAAAAATCTTTCCTTTCAAACCGCCGACTTACGGCACTTGCCCTTCAGGGACAACTCTTTCACTCGAGTAATCCTCTTTGAAGTTGTCGAACACCTTAATTTAAAAGACTATCAACAGATTCTTTCCGAAATCTATCGCGTTTTAAAACCAGACGGGAAGCTTTACCTCACCACTCCCAATCAATTAAGTCTTTGGCCACTAATCGAGTGGTTTCTTGACACCTTCCGACTCGTCCCTCCGTTGAAAAACCAGCAACATATTTTAGAATTAACTCTGCCTCTGGTTACTCAAACTCTCATCAGGTGCGGATTTAAGATTGAGAAAACCGGTACCATGAATCATCTCTCCCCCTTGTTTTCGATTTTTTCCTGGAAACTGGCTCAACAAGTGTTTTATTTTGAGATTAAATATCTCAAAAAATTCGGCCCAATACTCTGGCTTGTTGCCCGAAAATCTTAGAGTTCCAAAAGCGCGTGCTTTTGATAATTGGCCACCACCACCGCTCGAGGAAATTTCTCCTTAATCCTTTGTACCGTCTCGTTCGTGGGATAAAGAATTACCAAAAAGGAGGTTTTGTTTTGTGGGATAATTTTAAGCACCTCATCGAGTGGCTGGGTTATCGCCGTAATTTTTCCTCCCGATCGAATAAAGAGTATCCCGCCCATACCATAAGAAGGAAAGGCGGCAATATAAAGGGTGTTTTTCTTTTGCTGTTCTAGATAGTGTTGTATTTGGGGGTAATCCGGATCATCCGGACCATCTTTCGTTAAAACTCTGTCAAAATGACTTATATTTGAAACGAGGATCACCAAAACAAGACCAGCAAGAAGAAACCCCGCGATTACTCTCCACTTCCGAGCAACAACAGTATAAAGATCAAGTATCATCACCGATATCAGCAGACAAAGAAAAGGAAAGATCAAGGCGATCCGGTGAAAGGCTGGTGGTGGCGTGGTTAAAACCATGCCGGTCACAAAAACCGTAAAAACCGTCGCAAGCAAAAACAGGCTACCAAAGTCCTTCTTTCGGAAAACTCTGTAGGGGAGATAAAAAAGACTTAGAATAATAAAGATAAAGGTTACCTGATCAAAAAGAGCCAGATTTCCAAAAACATACCCGCCATGACCACCAATGTTATCGAGATAAAGCGATTTAACCGACAAAACCGCCTGATTTTTTAACGCCTCAAAACTTGCTTGTGAAATAAGCGGTAATTCTTTATACGGACTCCAGGCGCCGTTAAGCAATTTTACCTGCTCAATTCTATTGGACAAAAAATTTTCCACTTTCAAAGTATAAATAGCCCACGGACTTATTGTATAAAGAAAAATACCCAGACTAAATAAAAAATTTTTAAGAGCGGAGGGTTGAATTTGCTTTTTTATCATCAGAAGTAAAAGAAAAAAGAAGAGAAGAGGCGCGGTCACATAGGAAGAATAATAGGTCAGATAACACAATCCCAGAAAAAACCCAAGCAGAGCAAAATGCTTTTTTTTCCCAACTTGAACGCTAAGAACAAAAAAATAACTTGCCAGTAGAAAAAAGGCGGTGCTACTAATAAAATGCAACGCCCATCGGGAAAGATATAGATCGGGAGCAAAAAAGGTCAAGATAAAAATAGCAAGATAGGCAATTTTCTCCGAGTAGAGACGTTTCGCAATTAAAAAAAGCGCGCCAAAAACAAGAAGAAGATAGGGAACAATCGATAACCTCATGATCAATGTCCCCATGCCAAAGAGATTAAAAAACACTTTTTGAAAGAAAAAATATAACAGGGGAAATTGCCAGATCCAATCGCGAGGAAGAGGGTAGATACCAAACCAGTCAAGTTTGGAAAGATCGCCAATGGAGTAGGAAAAATAAGCGCTGATATATTCATCATTGTGAAAGGCGTTAGCGTTTTGCATCAAAACAATCCGTATGGCCAGGGCCAAAACAATAAGCAGAATGACCAACAGATCAATTTTTCCTGACTTGTTTATTTCTTTTACTTTCTGAAAAGGAAAGGCAAAAAAAAGAAGGATCAAACTAAGTAACCACAAACTCAAAGTCAAATTGCTCACCGATCTACTGACAACATGAGAAAGCGTAAAAAATTGGAAGGCGCCGGAAAGAATAAAAAATATCACCTTCATGGGGAGATAAGCTTATTGTCAATCTTAAAAATATCGGCAATCAAAGTATACAACTTCATCAACCATCGCCCTCGTGGTGAGATTTTATAGCCACTTCCGTCAAAAATGACGTTTCCTGAAACCATCTGCTCACGCAATCTTTTCCCAACGGCATCGTCTGCAGACACATACTTGTCAATAAAAACTTTGATCATCTCCTGATCAGTCAAAGCCGTTTGCGGATTTTTATTCAAATAACCCAACAGGAAAACCGAGATCGACCGCTCGGCGGTCACTGGTAGATGAGTAAAAAAAACCAAATTGCCACTGATCAATACAACCAATACCAAGATAAGATCTTTGACTGTAAACCAGCCGTTCTTATTCTTTTTTTTGTAAACTATCAACCCCAAAAGCACCACTAAACTACTCAAACCCAATAAAATCAACCCTCGATAAAAAAACACCTCTACCCGCGCAAACAAGGAGGTATGGAATGACAACCAAAAAAGGCTGGTCCCAAAAATTACAAAGCCAATTTGCCCCAAACAACCTCCTTTTTAAACTGTTCAATAAATTCGTTATCGATAGTCAAAACATAAAGAGAGTACTTAACACCATCAACCTCTCCCTTAAACTCTTCTTCGTGACCATATTGCCGATAAGGGCGAAACTTGTCAACAATCCCTTCCGACTTTTCCGAAACCTCCCAAGCCAATTTTAAATCTTTATCTGTCGGAGAGTAATTAATGATCGCTCTAATATTATCATGTAAAATCTCCGTGGGTGTTTTCAAAAGCTGAATACCCTGATCACAAAAAGCCAAAATCTTTTTATCATTATAATTTTGCAGATACACATGCATGATGGCGTAAGCTCCCAACGGACAGACAAGAGTATCGTAAGAGACGCTCGTTAGATCAACTTTTCGGTTAAACTCATCCTGTTTCATCTCGCTTGTGGGATTAATCACTCCCACGACAATATCCTGAACCAGTCTTGAGACCGCCACGTCTTTATGAGGGAGAAGATATAAATAATTTGGATCTCGAGAAACCATCCAAATATAATTTATAGAAGGTAATAACCCCACAACAATAATACCCAACCCCAAACCAACTCCAACAATCTTCTTAACAAATAGAGTATTCAAAGCAAAGGCCATGGCCACAACCCAGATTGGCACCGCCATCAAGATCCTAAAATCATAGGCACCCGAAATAAAAGCCCCAACGATAGGAATCAAGGCTAAAAAAACAATTTCAAAATGCCTTTTAAGTAAAGCTATCAGTAATCCCGGCACCAAAAGCAAGTAATATGCTAAGGGAATGAGATAAAAACCGGGAACAAATTGTCTTAAGTATGAGTACTTGGCAAAAAAAATCTCCCTTACTCGGTCTAGGTACGGGATCAAAGCCTGAAAGCCACCTTGTTTATATTGGAGGAAAAATTCATTGATAAGGGAACGCTCCCGCAAGGTATAAATTGCATAATTGCTTCCGATATAAATCAACATGGGGGCGGCCGCAAGTAAGAAACTCCCCAACCAAACCAAAGCAACCGGTAATTTGCGGCTAATTTTTTTTCTGTTCTTGTCGGTGATCAAAAAAAGGAGAGCCGCCAGCACCACTCCGTAGAGATAGTGTTTGCCCATAATAGCACTACCAAAACATAGCGCCGCAAAAATGGCCGAAATGGCCGTTCTCAAAAAAGAAGCATGCAAAAATGCTGTGTACAAAAAGTACAAGGAGATCATCATTAGCGGCGCCACAATCGCATAGCGATCTCCTCTAAAAACATGCATAAAATGGAAGGGGAGAAAGTTGAGCATAACCGCCGATAGCATTGTAACCGCCATATTATTAAAGAGTCTTTGAATGAGCAAAGTGGTAAAAAAAACAGTGATACAACCCAAGATCAATAAGGAAACATTAAAAACTAACAAGTTATAGCCAAATAAAACAAAAAACACCGAGAGATAATAATGAAAAACCACCTCCCGACTGATAATGCCCACCGGATCAAAGAAAGCCGGTTGAAATGGAGTGCCGTTAAAGATATGGTTTTTAGCAAAGTAAATATCCCAAGCCGCATCATCAAAAAGGCCATTATGGTTCCAAGGAGCAATAGAAAAATTCATTAAGTGGCTGATAAAAAAGAGAGTGACAATAAAGGCGCAAAGAAGCAAATCAACTTTTTTCGTTTTTAGAGATAGCATGCTGTTTATTGTATAATAAAAATTATGAAACTCGTCGTTTTTGTGGTCTTAATCGCTAGGCTTTTACTTACCTTGCTTCCCAGTCACAAGGTGGATATGGGCGGGTACAATTACTGGAGCCATTATCTGGCCGATCGAGGTTTTAGTGGCATCTATGAAACCCACTTGGTTTATGGCCCGGCCTACTTGTATTTATTATTTATCTCGGGCAAAGTGGCTTCTTTTTTTGCTGTTAGCGACTTAACTCATGAATTTTTAATTAAATTGTGGGCAGTACTCTTTGATTTTATCGGTGGCTTCCTTATTTATCTCGTGGGCAAGCAACACAAAAAACGGAAATTAGGCTTCTGGTTGAGTATTTTTTACATTCTTAACCCGGCCATCTTTATCAATTCTTCCATTTGGGGACAATTTGATTCGCTTTTGGCAACACTTTTATTTGCGGTCGTTTATTTTTTCACCTTAAAACGGCAAGTTACGGCCGTAATTTTGTACACCGTGGCGGTTCTGACCAAACCGCAAAGTATTTTTCTTTTGCCGCTGGTGACATACTTATTCTTTTTTCAGGAGATACGCTGGAAAAAAATCTTACTAGGCGCAATCGGGGTTATTTCCACTTATCTTCTCTTCGTCTTGCCAGTTTTTCGCTCCAAACAGATACTCGACCTCTTTCTCTGGCTCCCAAGACTGTATTTTAAATATGTCAACGATTATCCTTACGCTACTGCTAATGGCTTTAATTTCTGGATGTTGACAGGTGGGCAAACCGTTCATGACAGCGAGGCTTTTTGGGGTCTCACCTTTGCCGCTTGGGAAAAGATTTTAGTCCTAGCCTTGTGGGCTTTCGTCCTTTGGGCCTTGATAAAAATCAAAAAAACTTCTTTCTCCCTTTACTATCTTGCCTACCTGCTTGGTTTAGGTTTTTTTATGTTTTATGGCCGGATGCACGAACGTTATTTGGTACCCGCCGTTATCTTTCTGATGGTCTGTGTTATCCAAAAACCTTTCCTTGGCATTCTGGCGGCAATTTTAAGTGTCTGCGTGTGGATCAATCAGCATTATATGTATGAGCTGGCCAAGAGAGATATTTACTGGCTCGCCAAAGACGATACTCTCGCTTTGACGATCGCTCTCATCTTAATGATTACCCTTGGATATTCCTTCTACTATTACGTCCATAAACAAGTGCGAAAAATTAAATGATCATTACTTGGTGGTTAGCTTTATTCATCATTGGCCTAATCTTTCTCCCGCTGACTGTTAAAATCTTTCCTCGCTTCTTTGATCAGGGCTATCTTTTTTCAAAAATAATCGGGCTGGTCGTGCTAACTTTCACGCTATGGTTCTTGTCAGTTTTAAAAAATATTGTTGGCCGGCGGCTTTTGGAAATCGGCTCCGGCACCGGCACCATTATTGAAGCGCTACCGTCTTTTGATCAAGTTGTAGGCAACGATATCAGTCATCAGGCCATTTTATTTTTGAAAAAGAAATTTCGAAAAAATCCAAAAATTTCTTTTATTGAAGGCGATTTTTTAAAGATTGACCCCGGAAAAAACTTTGACACTCTCGTTTGTCTGCATGTCTTGGAACATATTGCCGATTTACCCAAGATGGTGGCCAAAATGACCCAAATTGCTCAAAAAATTATTATTATCGTTCCCAATGAAGAAAAAAGACCTTACATGCCCAGTTACCATCTCCATTTTTTCAATTCCCGGAACCCCGTCACCCATTATTTCCCCCATCGGCACAACCAACTTACTCTTATCGATGGTGATTATTTCCTAATTTCCGACCCTAAACCCCATGCTCACTGATCTCCCTCTCATCCTCCGCTGGTGGTTTATTTTTTTTCTTTTGGGCTGGGTGGCCTTGCCGCTGACAACCAAACTTCTTGGCCAATTTTGGGATCGGGGCTATGCTCTTAGTAAAATTCTTGGCCTAGCCCTAGTCGGCTATCCGGTCTGGCTGTTGGCTAGTCTCAAAATTCTTCCTTTTACTACCGAAGCCATCTGGTTAATTATTATCTGTGTTTTTATTTTTAATTATTTTGTTGTCAAAACTGACCCAAAACTAAATTGGCGGGTATTTTTGTTTGAAGAAATCATTTTCTTGGTTTGTCTGGTCGCCTGGTCGTTCGTCAGAGGCTTTCAGCCTGATATTCAAGGCTTGGAAAAATTCATGGATTACGGCTTTATGCAATCAATTCTTAAAAGCACCTACTTCCCCCCGGCCGATATGTGGTTCGCCGGCAGCTCAATTAATTATTATTATTTTGGCCACTATCTGGCCGCCCTATTAACTAAACTCTCCGGAATTGATCCTACTGTCACCTATAATTTACAAATCGCCGCCCTTTTTGCTCTCTGCTTCTCCGCCGCCTTCACGCTTGGCGCTAATCTTATAACTCGCCAACTCGCCAAACTCGCTATAATTAATGGTTTTTTAACCGCTGGCTTGGTCACTCTAGGGGGCAACTTGCATGTACTGTACACTCTACTGGCCAAGGGTAATCTTAGCCAGTACTGGTATCCCGACGCCACCCGGTTTATCGTCAAGCTTTTTGGCGCCGCGGACAATACCATTCACGAATTTCCCTTGTACAGTTTTGTCGTCGCCGACCTGCATGGCCATGTATCCAACTTGCCCTTTGTCTTGTTTTTTTTAGCCTGTCTACTCTCTATTCTCTATCGTCCCAAGCTAAACTACTATCCTATTATTCTGCTCTCCTTATTCTTGGCCATCTTTTATATGTCCAACACTTGGGATGTACCGATTTATTTGGCGATTATGGGTTTGGTTCTCTGGCTCAAAACCAAATCTTTTGTCCGTTCCGGCCTGTTAACTATTAGCTGTTTACTCTTGGCTCTCTTGCTTGCTCTACCTTTTATTTTGAATTTTAAAAACATCTCCGGTGGACCGACACTCGCCGACTTTCATTCGCCGCCATGGATGCTGATTGTTTTGTGGGGTCTGCCCTTCTTTTCTTCCATAATTTTTATAATCGTTATAAAATTCACAAAACTCATTAAAGTTTCTCCTGTTGATTATTTTGTTCTGATTCTTTTGGGCTGGTCGTGGTTTTTAATTTTGTTACCCGAAATCATCTACGTCAAAGACATCTATATTCATGAGTATCAACGGGCCAATACGATGTTTAAGCTCACCTATCAGGCCTTTGTCATGTTTGCCTTGGCTGAAAGTTATATTTTCTTCCGCATACTAACCGTCCTAAAAACCCGAAGGATTATGGCCTCTCTGTTTACTATTAGCTATTTACTATTAGCTATTTTCGTTTTTCTCTATCCCTCTTACGCCCTGCGTTCTTACTACGGCCTCAAAGATTACAAGGGTCTTTACGGTTTGAATTTCCTGAAACACTATCCCGACGACTATCAAGCCATTCTTTGGCTTAAAAAAAATGTGCCCGGTCAACCGGTAATTTTAGAGGCGGTCGGGGAGAGCTACACCGATTTTGGCCGAGCGAGTACCTTTGCCGGCTTACCCGCGGTTTTGGGCTGGCGGGTGCATGAGTGGCTGTGGCGCGGCAGCTGGGATCTGCCCGGCCAGCGCTCGGAAGAAGCGAAAGAAATTTATGAAGGCAGTGATGCTCGCAAAACCAGAGAACTTTTAAAAAAATACCATGTTCAATATATTTTTATCGGTCAACTGGAAACTCAACAATATCCACAAATTAAATTAAATAAACTATTTTCTTTGGGAAAAATTATCTATTCGTCAGGAAAGACAACGATACTCCAGATTAACCAATAAAATTCATCCTATGTAGGGGCGTGATTTATCACGCCCGTTTGAAAAACACGATCGTTTAAAACGCGGGCGTCCGCCAGTTGACGGAAATTGCGCCCCTACGGTTGAGACAATAAATCTTTTACGTATTCTTGCACCCCCTGCCAATCGCCCGCTTTGGGGATCAAAACCCATTGATTGTCATATTTAGCGTTGGTGGGCGGATTAACCAACAGCTCGCCGTTTAAAACCGCCGTGTATAGCGTTGGCCGATGATGTTTTAAAACAAATTTAAAAAAATTCTGATACTCCTGATTGGGTAAATCAGTTACCAGAGTATTTTTGATCAGTTTAATCAGTTGAAGCGGCCGGCGCGGATCTTGTAAAAATTCCCAAGAAGAAACTTTCTTAACAATAGCGTTAATTAATTGCTGCTGGCGAGCACTGCGGGCAAAATCGCTGCCTTCCTTGCCTTCCGCTTGGCGGGAGCGGATATATTTTAACACCGCGGGGCCATCCATCAAGCGTTTGCCCGCGGTAAAAATCAGCGTCTCATAACGACAGCGATACTCCTTATCGCCATCACAATCGTCACTCTCCTTGCCGGCTAAAGGATATCTCTCGTCCACAAAGCCTCGTTCGATCGTAATTTCCACCCCACCCAAAAAATCAATGACTTTTTCAAACAAAGCATAGTCCACCACCACCACATAATTTGTCTTTTGGCCTAACAGATTACTCACTACGTTCCTAATTTCCTG
The DNA here is from genome assembly GCA_043822685.1 of Candidatus Shapirobacteria bacterium. GTDB lineage: Bacteria > Patescibacteriota > Microgenomatia > PFEM01 > JBDRBL01 > JBDRBL01. The sequence continues at coordinate 6,957 of JBDRBL010000030.1, read as the reverse complement.
CGCTCCTTTATAATGATAAACACTATTGAGTTTGGTCCGCCACTCGGGAATCCAAATATCCCGCGGCAGAGAAACCACCATCACCCGCCCGTCTTGATAATCCAGCGAGACCCACATGATGGTATCGGTCAAATCGGCCCCCACTTGGCCCGTTCCCGGCACTCCTAAAATCAGCACATTGGTTTTTCCCACCGGCAAGGCAAGTTTGTTCTTAACTACCCCGAAAACCCCGATCACCCCGAAAACCCCGATCACCCCGAGTACCCATAATCTGTTAAAATTAAACTTCATGGATGCTATTTTATCCCATCTCAACCCACTTCAACAAGAAGCGGTCACCCACCTCAACGGCCCCCTACTGGTTTTGGCTGGTCCGGGCTCGGGCAAAACCCGGATTTTGACCTATAAGACCGCCTATCTTATTCAGGAAAAACAAGTCAATCCGCAAAATATCCTCTTGCTCACCTTTACCAACAAGGCCGCCAATGAAATGAAAACTCGAATTTTATCTTTATTGGGTTTTGAGGGGCCTTGGGCGGGTACTTTTCACTCTTTTTGCGCCCGCCTGTTAAGAGTTGAGCATCAGGCCGCCGGCCTCTCCCCAAACTTTTCCATTTATGATCGAGAGGACCAGCTCGCCGCCGTTAAACTTGCCCTTCAGGAAATCAATGTCGATCCTCAAAAATTTTCTCCCTCCGCGGTTTTAAATACCATTTCTCAAGCGAAAAATGAACTTATCTCCGCCTTGGAATATCCGCAATACGCCCGCGGCCAATTCCAAACCACGGTTGCCCGCGTCTATCTCACCTACACCCGCCTCCTCAAGGAAAGTCTGGCCCTGGACTTCGATGATCTCCTGCTGGAAAGCGTCCGCCTGTTCCACCGCTCACCCGAAACTCTGGCCAAATATCAAGTCCGCTATCAATATCTTTTAGTCGACGAATATCAAGATACCAATACTGTTCAATACGAAATCACCAAGCTTCTGGCTCAAAAATGGTCAAATCTCACCGTTGTCGGCGACGCTTCTCAAGCCATTTATAGTTTTCGCGGCGCCAATTACCGCCATTTGTTAAATTTAAAGGTCGACTTCTCCCAACTCAAAATCGTTAATCTGGAGCAAAACTACCGCTCCACCCCAACGATTTTAACCGCCGCCAATCAGGTCATCAGACAAAACACCTCTCATCTGGTTTTAAAACTCTGGACCACTAAAAAGACCGGGGCAAAAATAAAACTTTTTGAGGCCAGTAACGAAATGGAGGAAAGCCAATTTGTCGTCCGGCAGTTAAACAAAAATCACTTTGCTTCTTCCGATTGCGCCATTCTTTATCGTACCAATGCCCAATCCCGCGTCATTGAAGAGGCCCTGCTTCACGCCAATCTAGCTTATCAATTAGTCGGCGGCGTCCGCTTTTACGAAAGAAAAGAGATCAAAGACTCGCTGGCTTATTTAAGATTAATCAACAATCCCGCCGATAAAATTTCCTTGAAACGCGCCGCTAAAATTGGCAAAAAACGTCTTCTTTCTTTCCAGTCTTTCCTCATCTCCCTCATTCCCCCTATCTCCCTCACTACTTTCGACCTTCTGGAAAAAATCTGGGAGATCACCGGCTACCTTGACTCGTTTAACTCTAAAGATGAAAAAGATCTGGCGCGTTTGGAAAATCTGCGCGAGTTAAAATCGGTTGCGGCTCAATTCCCCCGCCTGCCCGATTTTTTAGAAAATGTCGCCCTCATGGAAGAAAGGCCCCGCCAAAACCAAAAGGGCGTAACTCTGATGACCGCCCATGCCGCCAAAGGAACAGAATTTGCGGCGGTCTTTATTATTGGCCTTGAAGAAGGCCTTTTTCCCCACTCGCGCGCGCTTTTGGACAAAGAGGAATTGGAAGAAGAGCGCCGTCTCTGCTACGTCGGCCTCACCCGCGCCAAAGAAAACCTGTATCTTTCCTACGCTCGCCGCCGGCTGTACTTTGGCCGCCGGCAAAGCAATCCTCCTTCGCGCTTTTTAGCCGATCTGCCGCCGTCTTTAATCGAATTTGTAAAAAAAGATTATCTTTGAGAGAATGAAGTATGCTCATTCGCGAAATTTTACCTTCCGACAAAGACCAATTTAACCAGCTGGCAACCCATCCCTTGCAGACTTACGAATGGGGTGAATTCCGCCGGAAACTGGGTACACCAATTTTACGCTATGGCTTTTTTGACGGCCAAAGGTTAGTCAAAACCCTGCAATTGACCGTTCACCCAATCCCCTTTATCGGCAAAAACATTTTATATTTTCCCAAAGGTCCAGCACTCGACAAAGAACTGCTGGGAGCACTCACCGATCTGGGCCAAAAAAACCACGCCATTTTTATCAAACTCGAGCCAAACATTCTTAAATCAACTGTTAACTATTCACCGTTAACTGTTAACTTGCGACAGGGCAAGCCCCTCTTTACTCGCTGGACTTTTACCCTCGATCTCACCCTCCCTGAAGAAGAGTTGCTCGCTCGTATGAAGCCCAAAACCCGTTACAATATTCGCTTAGCCCAAAAACACGGCGTCAAAGTCGTTGGGGATAATAGCGAAGCGGGTCTGGAGACTTTTATCAACTTGCATTTTGAGACCACTCGCCGCCAAAGATTTTATTCTCACTCACCTGATTATTATCGCCAGATGAAAGATATTTTGGTCTCCGCCGGCCTGGAACATTTATTTATCGCCTACTACCAGAATCAACCGATTTCAGCGATGATCTTTTTTGTCCATCAAAAAACTTTGTACTATCCCTACGGCGCTTCAACCCGCACTCACAAAAAAGTGATGGCCCCTTACGCGCTTTTTTGGGAAGCAATCAAGTGGGGTAAAAAACTCGGTTGTACTCAATTTGATATGTGGGGCACGCCCGGATCCAACCCCTCACCCGCCGATCCGTGGTACGGTTTTCACCGCTTCAAAGAAGGCTTTGGGCCAAAATTAGTTGAACACATCGGCACTTTTGATCTGGTTTTACAACCGCGCTGGTATTGGGTTTATAATTTTCTTGATACTCTCCGCTGGAAACTTTTACGTTTTAAATCTAAACTCTTACACCCTTAAACCGTTGACGGTATCCCGATATGATGATACGTATCATCATAGTGACAGACTTCATTTTCGAATCTCTTTTTCTAACTCCCTAGCCCGATTTAAAAAGTATTCCTGCCATTCGTTTACTGGTAGATCAATTAACATCTTAGGCAAACCACCCGTTTCTTTCACGACCAACAACTGACCACCCAATTGCAACAAATTGATATCGGTATCAAATTTTATCTTTGCCATTTTTCTTATCTCCAGCCAAGAAAAACCATATTTTTTGACGATCAAATACAAATCAATAAAGTGTCTTGGCGCAGGCTTTTGATAAATCGTAAAAAACTTATTCACCGCCATATCCAAAACGGAATCAATTTTTAAATCACCGACCGCTTTTCTCTTGGCCACTGGCTCAAAGGGAAAATAAGTAAATTCCGTTTTTATGACTTGGCTACCTTTTTCAAAAAACACCAAATGGCGATTAAAACTTTGTTGAATTTCCGATTTGTCCAAATTTAATTTTTGTTTTATTTTCTTCGTTAGACTGGTCAACCATGTCTCGTCTACTTCTTGTTCACCAAAAAAATCCAAATCTTCCGACAGACGGTGGTGGAGATAAAACTCTGCCAAAGCGGTACCGTCGGTTAAATAAAACTTTTCGATAAAAATTACATCTTTGGCTAAAACGGCGAGAATTTGTTTCTGAAAATTACTTAAGATTGACTTGGCCATAGGAGATAGCGTAAAAATTCTTTTCTCTTTGGTTCCAGATTTAATTTTGGCCAGCAACGTTTCAATTCCGAAAAATTTAAGCTTTCTCCCGCCAGCCCAAAATTAACCAACTGTTCCAGTCGCCAAAGTCGATACTTTTGGGTTCTCTTATCAAAACTCGTCAGATCTGTATTCCAGTTTCTCATGGCTCAATTATACCAAATTTCACCTCCAGGCGTCACAGAGCAGACGAAATTCGCAGAAGTCGCAGTGCCTGCCAGGCGTGGGTTTAAAATCGCTTTGACTAATAGCTTGGGCATTGTTCACAATTTCTTTTTTCAAATTGTCTAAATCCCTGCCGCTTCGGGTTGCGGTCACTTTTTTTTGCTGATCAAAAAAATAAAAAGAGACTTTGATTTTTTCAATCGGCGGGGTGAAAGGCAAAACTCCCGTGTAATTTAGCGTCCCATCAGCGACCGCCAAAGCGTACAGAGTCAGTTGTAAATCTTTATCCACTTCTTTTTGTGTCGCTGATTTACCGGTTTTATAATCGATAATTTCAATCGTATCGCCAAGCCTGTCAATCCTGTCAATCTTTCCCCCCGCCTTTAAACTTGAGGCAATCCGCAAAATAAATTTCTGCTCTAGAGCCAAAGGCTTAAAATCTTTCACAAAACTTTTCTGATAATATGCGCCCAAGATTTTTTGCCCCTGGCGCCAATACTTCTTTTCCTGCGCCTTCGAGCCATAACCAATCGGCGTCCAGTTTTCCGCCAAAATCTTTAACAACCCTCCCCTCGTCGGATGCTGATTGGCCATTACCCGCTGGTAAAAATCGCGCATCGCCTGATGAATGACATCGCCAAAAACCAGCGCCGCCGACGGGGGAGTCGGTATCCGCAAAAGATAGCGATATTTGTATTGCAAGGGGCAAGTTTTAAAAGAAGAGAGTTGGGAGTAGGAGAGATAGTTAGTCGATAGGCGGCAGTCGTTAGTCGTTGGCAAGAGACCGACTTCTTTAGGTCGAAGAGAATCGAAAATCGAGAGTTGATTATCACTTTTATTAATTGAAGTGGTTAATAACTCCGCCGCTTTTTCTTTCCCCAAGGCTTCAAAAACAAAGGGCGAAATTTTTTTCTCGCGCTTGCCATCATGATAAAATTTGGCGCCGGTTAGAAACAAGCGCTCTTTAGCTCGAGTCATGCCCACATAAAACAACCGCCGCTCCTCTTCCACATGAGCCTCACCAACGGGCAAGATTTCTTTAATTAGAGCATCTGGGATGGGGATCTGCTCCCGCCGCTCCATGGTCGGAAAACGTAGATTAACCAAATTGACCAAAAAGACCACCGGAAACTCCAAACCTTTAGCCGAATGAACGGTTAAAATATTTACGGCATTGGTTTCCTGCCAATCACTTTGACCGGCCAAGGGCGAATCTCCCAACTCCAAGGACAAATTAATAAAATCCATCACCGCTCTGACCGAAGCGTCTTCATGCTGACTTTCGTAGCTTTTCAGCCGCTCAAAAAACTTGGCTAAATTTTGCGCTTTGGCCTCCTCGCGTGGCGTTTGATAAGCCAGTAGTTGCGATAACAAACCGCTCTCCTGCAAAAAATAATATAAAATTTGGCCGGCGCTCTCTTTTTTCGCTTTTTCCAAATGGGCATGCATCATCGTCACGATTTTTTTAATCTGCGTTTGATCGCTTTGTTCGGCCGCTTCAAACAAAGAGAGATTGTTCTTACGAGCCGAGTTTATAACGACTGCCAGCTCCCGACCGCTAATGCCCCACATATCCATCGCCAAAACTCGATACATGGCAACCGAATTTTCAAAATTGTTTAACACCGTCAGATAAGCGATCAAGTCTTTGACTTCCGGCTGGCGAAATAACTGGCCGGGGCCCAAAAACTGATGAGGAATACCGGCTCGAGTTAGAGCGCGGATAAACGGCTCGGCATGATTATTTGCCCGCACCAGTATCGCCACATCTTTATAATCTAAATTTTTAATTTCTTCTACAACCTTCTCCGCTTCATCTTCCGCGTTTTGCGTCCAGATCAACTCCGGCTTGATCTCCTCTCTTTTTTTCACCGCCGTTAATTTCTTGCTGATCCCCAGCGCCGCTTCCAAAGTATCGGGGTCGTTGTATTTAATCAGCCGATAAGCGGTGTCCAAAATAACTTGGGTCGAACGATAGTTTTGATTCAGAACCACCTGTTTTGCCTGCGGAAAATCCTTCTGGAATTGAATAATATTGGAGATTGCGGCGCCACGGAAGCGAAAAATCGACTGGTTATCGTCGCCCACCACCGTCAAACTGGGTTTTCTTGAGGGCGGCGCCAAGAGTTTAACCAGCTGGTATTGGGCATAATTGGTATCTTGAAATTCATCCACCAAAAGGTACTTAAAAGTATTCCGATATTTTTTTAAAACGCTGGAGCGAGTGCGGAAAAGCGCAAGCAAGTGAGAGATTAAATCAGCAAAATCCATCACTCCTTCTTGGATTTTTAACTCTTCGTACCCCTGATACGCTCCCGCCAACTCTTGATGTTTTATTGCTTCTTCTTGACCAACTTTTAGTTTTAGGTAATCGTCGGTTGACACATCTTCGTCTTTAAGACGCGAAAAATGCTGCAGTAAACCGACGACAAATTTATTGGGATTACCTAAAGGGCGAAAATATTCCAGTTCAAACTTAAACAGGTTTTGCCGTAAAAACTGGACATTCTCTGCTTCGGTCATCAGCCGATAATTCGAACTTATGCCCAAATGCAGCGCTTCGTCGCGCAAAATCCGATCGGCAAAAGCGTGAAAGGTGCTAATCCACAAATTGGCATAGCCCAAAGGCAGGGCCTCATCCACCCTCGTCTGCATTTCCAAGGCGGCCTTTTCGGTAAAGGTCAGCGCCAAAATTTCATGGGGCTTAGCCCAATTTTTGGCAACAATATTTTTTACCCGTTCGGTGATAACGGTCGTTTTACCCGTCCCCGCGCCGGCGATAATCAACAACGGCCCTTGGTTATATTCCACCGCCTCCACTTGTTGGAGATTTAAAACTTTTGCATTGGTCACCGGGTAGATTATAAAACAAAACGAGGTATACTTATACTGATGATCAAAACTTTAATTTTTGATTTCGACGGCACTTTGGCTGACGGTTTAAAGGCGATGGTTAAG
>JBDRBL010000029.1:0-11320 GCA_043822685.1 Candidatus Shapirobacteria bacterium | reverse complement strand
TCCAAACCATAAGCCAGCGAGGCCGCCGTCGGTTCGTTGATGATCCGCTCCACTTTCAATCCGGCAATTTCGCCCGCCTGTTTAGTCGCCTGGCGCTGCAAATCGTCAAAGTAGGCCGGCACGGTGATAACCGCTTGAGTAACTTTCTCCCCCAGATAAGCCTCGGCATCCGCCTTGGCTTTGGCCAGAATTTTGGCCGAAATCTCCTGCGGCGTAAAACTCTTCCCCTCAATCTCGACCACCACGCCCTCTTTACTCGGCTTAATTTCATAAGGCACCATTTCTTGAGTTTTCTTTACCTCCGGATCTTCAAAGCGCCGCCCCATTAGTCTTTTAACCGAATAAACCGTATTTTCAGAATTAAGAATCATCTGCCTTTTGGCCACATCCCCCGCCAGATTTTTGATCGGCTCCACCACCGACGGGATCACGTTCCGCCCCTCGGCCGAATTAATGATCTTCGCCCTCCCGGCTTCCATCACCGCCACCGCCGAGTTAGTGGTTCCCAAATCAATGCCGATAATTTTACTCATTTTTTTCCTCCTTTTTGCCGGCGAGCGAAGTATTCCCAACTTTTACCGTCACCGGCCGCAAAACTTTACCACTAATAGTATATCCTTTTTGCACGACTTCTACTACTTTGTTTTTTTTTCCGGGCACCGCTTCCACCGCTTCCATTTTAGCGACATCAAACTCCACTCCCTTGCCCGCTTTTATCTCCTCACATCCCTCTTCCTGCAGTACTTTTACCAATTTTTCTTTGGTCAAATTAACCCCTTCACCGGGCTGGTGCTGCAAAGCCAATTCCAATTCGTCCACCACTTCCAACAGTCTTTTAACTAAACCGGCGTTGACCAGCCTTCCCCACTCCTCCCTTTCCCGAACGATTCGTTTCTCTAGATTGGCATAGTCGGCCAGCGCCCGACGCCACTTTCCTTCCAACTCGGCAATTTTAGCCTCAATATGAGTTTTTTTCATGTCTGTCCTGCCATTTCTTCAATCAAATTGCCATAATACCGCACCAACGGCATCACCTCCGGATAGCAGAAGCGATTCGCCCCGATAACTCCCAAAGCTCCCCTATGACCGCCGGCGGCAAAGCGGGTAAAAATCATTCCACACGGCTCCAGGCACTCAAAACCCATCTCGTCGCCAAACAAGACACTAAGCGCCTCTTCCCCGCTTTCCCGTTCAAAAATCTCCCTCAATGTCCGTGTTTCATCCAATAAATTCAAAATCGTTCGCGTCACGTCAATGTCATAAAATTCCGGTAAACTCAAAATATTAGCGTAGCCCGCGTGATACAACTCGCCCTCATCGGTTGCCGCCACCGCCAACGCCCGCGATTGGATCGCCAGCGAACGCATTGCTTCACGCATCAGGCGGTCAAAATCAAAGCGCACGTCCCAAACTTTTTCCCGCGCCGCCACTTCTTCTGCCACCGACATTTTTTTCTCCTCGACCAACTGACTCACAAAAAAGTGAAAGGCTTTTTTGGTCGGTACCCGTCCGGCCGAAGTATGCGGTTGTTTTAGATAATCCAACTGCGTCAACCGTCCCATCTCGTTCCTGATTGTCGCCGGCGACACCCCCAAATTATATTTCCGGTCCAAATTCTCCGAACCTACCGGCTCCGCTCCTTCAATATACTCTTCGATCACCGCCTTCAAAATGGCAAGCTGCCGTTCAGTTAAATCCATAATTGGCACTTTTATAACACGACTGCTAAGCCTTGTCAAGCCCCTTTTTTTGTGCTACGTTGAAATTAATCTCTCATGAAACTAAAGTTTCTTATCTTAATGCTTCTGATTGCCAGCCTTGCCGCCGCCCTTTTTTTAGTCCAAAACCGCCAGCTCTGGCAAAAAAAGGCCACACTTGCCGGACCGGCCTTCGCTCTGATCCCCAATTCGGTAACAGTCAAGCCCGGCGAGAGCTTTGATCTCGACCTGTACGTCCAAAACCCTACCAATATCCCCCTAAATGCCGCTGATGTCGTCATCTCTTTCCCCCAAAACCAGCTGCAGCTAACTAATCTGGAAACAAACGCTAAAACCAATACCACTTTTAAGACTTTCGTGCCGGTTTTAAACGCTGACAGCGGGATTTTTGATCTCAATCGGGTTATTAGCGCCGCCAATCAAAGCGGTGGAAAATTGGAATTTGGTGCGGTGACTTTTGATTGGTCCAGCCAAAGTGTTACTTCACCAGTCAGCACCACTTTTAAACTTGCTCGGCTGACTTTTACTGCCAACGCCCAATTAACTGCTCCCGTGACCGCCCAAATAGCCTTTGCTTTTGCCGCCGATAATTCCACCGATAGCAATCTTGTCAACGCCGAAACTGCGGCCGATGTCCTCACTCAAGCCGACCCTGTCAGTATAAATATCAATCCAGCTTCTTCTCCCTCCTCTTTAACCGTCAAATTTAAATTTCAGGGGATTACCGACAATCGCGCGGCGGGCAAAACGATTAAACTCCTCAACGAAGATTTTCCCGTTGAGTATGATTCAGGCGAAATTTACAGCGTGACTAAAAATAATCTTGCTGTCGGCGAGTACGCGGTAGGCATCAAAGGCTGGGTGCACTTGCAAAAAAACTGCGCTTCGGCTACATTAACGGCAGGGCAAACAACTATTGTTGATTGCACGACCGATTATTTGAAAGCGGGTGACTTCGACAATAACAATCTTTTGAACATTAACGATATTAGCGCCCTCATCGGTAAATACACCACTTTAAATGTCCCCGTTGATGAATACAACCGCCGTTTTGATGTTGACGCCAATAATGTTATAAATATTGTAGACCTCTCTCTCGTGATTAGTAATTACACCGCTCTAAATATCTCGGGGGATCAATAAAAATGAAATTCATAAAACTGGGTCTTCTTCTCCTTTTGTTAATTTCTCTTCCTTTGGCCGTCGCTCTGGTCAAACAGCGTCAGGAAATCCGCAAACAGGCCGCGGTCAGCGGCGGGGCGGGCAGCGTCCGTCTTGATCCAGCCGCCGTCACCAAATATCCCGGCGATTTTTTTGACGTCGCCATTAAGTTCAAAACCGGTGACACCGAGCCCACAGCGGTCGCCATTCAAAATCTCACGCTCAAAATTACCTACCCCTACACCGGCGCTACCCCGGAATTGGATATTGTCGGCAGCGATGGCAGCCCTCTCAACCAAATCACTCCCAACCCCGGCCTCGTAGCCAGCGGTGATTGGAGTGTGCCGATTAAAAATGTCACTCGCGCCAATGGTTTAGTTACCGTCGAAATCGCCGCCATCAACACCAGTTTTACCGGCTATAAATCCGCCAGCGAAGTCACCCTGACCACTCTCCGCTTTAAGGCTAATCGAGCCGCCGCCGTGACCCTCTCTCTCGACCCGACCGAAAGCATCATGATGACCAAAACGGCGCCGCTCACCGATGTTTTAAAAACTCCCGTTAATGCTGTTTACACTCTCCAAAACGACACGATCCCTCCTGCGGCCATCACCGACCTTCGAATCACCGGCAAAGACAAAAGTTCGCTCTCTTTATCCTGGACGGCCCCGGCGGACACCGGTCCCGAAGGCAAAGCCGCCGGTTACGAACTCCGTTACGCCACTACCGGCCTAACTGCCAATAACTGGTCCGCCGCGACTCTCGCCGCCGGTCTACCTACCCCTGCCAGCCGAGGCACCGGCCAAACTTTTACCCTTAATGGTCTAATTGCCAACACCACCTATTATCTTGGTCTCAAGTCGGCCGACAAGAACAATAATCTCTCCGTCCTCTCCAATATTGTCAGCGACACCATCCCTGCCGCCACTTTTTCTTTTGGTTTTACCCTTCAGGGGATCACCCAAGTCAACCTGATTAAAAACTTTGATGTTACTCTCAAAAGCGCCGGTCAAACTAAAACTTACCCTTCCGTCGCCTTCAAAACCGACATTCAAGGCATTTTTAAGCCCGTCAATCCCTTTTCTCTCGCTGATTTTACGATTGCTTCCGGCGGGACAGCGGCCGACATCTTTGTCAAAGACCCCTCTCACCTTGCCAAAAAACTCGGCAACTTCACCTTTACCCTCACCGATCTTGCCGCTCCTGACACTTGGAATTCTTTGATAGTTGTCGCTGGCGACTTCAACAACGACAATACTCTTAACATTGGCGATATCTCTTCTTTGATTGGTCACTACACCGCTCTCAACGTTCCCGTTACCGCCGCTAACGCCTTATATGACGTCGACGCCAATGGGACAATTAATATCACCGATGTTTCTTTGGTTATCGGCAATTATACCGCCCTTAATGTTCCCGGAGATCAATAGCAATCATGATCAACTCCAAATTCAAAAATATTTTCGGCTTGGCGCTCTTCCTGCTGGTGGCTCTTTCTATCCCCTTGGCCACCGGTCTGATTAAACAGCGTCAGGAAATCCGCAAACAGGCCGCCAGCGACAGCGGTACGGGCACGATTCGTCTGGATCCGGCCATGATCACTAAACACCCCGGTGATTTTTTTGACGTCGCCATTAAGTTCAAAACCGGTGACACCGAAACCGCGACCATCAGTAGTTTGACGATCAGGCTGACCTACCCTTATACCGGCGCCACTCCGGAATTGGACATTGTCGGCCCTGACGGCAATCCGGTGAATCAAATCACTCCCAACCCCAGCCTTATGGCCGGCGGCGATTGGAGCATGCCAATTAAAAGCGTCACTCGCGCCAACAACTTCGTTACTATTGATATCGCCGCGCTCAACACCAATATTGCCGGTTATCGATCAATCAACGAGGCCACCTTAACCACTCTACGCTTTAAAATTAATCGAGCCACCGCTAATCCGATTATTTTGACTTTTGATACGACCGAGTCAAAGATGATGACCAAAACCGAACCGATCACTGATATTCTCAAAATTCCTGCCAATGCTACTTACACTCTAACCGATGCCGAGACTCCACCCACTCCCACCACTACAGCCAGTCCCAATGCGATCATTTTACGTTTTTCCGTCAAATTCCAAGGAGTGGAAACCAAAAAGGGTTATCAACAGGTCAAAATCAGGGTTTACAAAAAAGGGGTAGTTGACCGGTGGTTTGACTACCATGAAATTGATGGCCTCCTTGCCAACGACACGGGTATTTATTCGGGCGTAGCAATTCTAAGCAACGTTCCCGCCGGTGATAATTACACCATTTTTATCAAGGGGCCAAAGCATTTGGCGCGCAAGTTCTGTACCAATAATCAAGAAAATCGTTGCGTGGGTGGTGGTCAAATCGCTTTAACTGCCGGTCAAAATACTTTCGATTTTAGTAAAATCGGCCTCGAGGCCGGCGATGTTCCCCTGCAAGATGGAGTTTGCGATGTCCAGGATTACTCACGAGTCAAAAATCTGCGCGGCAATCCGGAAGCCGTTGCACTAGCCATCGGCGATCTTAATCTTGACGGCATCGTCAATACATCCGATACTAATATGATGAGAGAGACGTTAGCCACCAAATATGAAGAAGATTATTAGTCTGTTGATTATTTTAATTACGCTTGGTCTCGGCGCCGCGGTTTTCCTGAAAAAGCCGGTTCAAGAGCCGATTCAAAAACCGGTCGAAGAAGTTGAAATTATTCCCGAAGTCAGATTGAAGCTCGTTTCGGCCGTCAATACGGTCAAAGTTAACCAAGATATTAAACTGGAAATTATTTTGGAACCTTTGTTTCCACAAAAAATTGACGGTCTGGACATAATTTTAAACTTCGTCACCCAAATAGACAATTCCACCCCGGCTTTGGAACTGGTTCGAAGCCTGCAGCAAAACAACCAAACCATTATTTCTTTTCTCGCCCTCAATGAAGATCAAGCCGGCTTTGTTCTCACCCAACCGCTTGTTCTGGGAGAATTAAAAATTGTCCCAACCACCTCGGGTCCGTTACTTTTGGACTTTTCCGAAAAATCGGCTATCATTGAAGCAGTTACCAGTAAAAAAATTCCGGTTCAGTTGGAAAAAATCCGGCTTGACGTTTTGGAGTAAAAAATGCGGCTGATAAAAATTATTTGTTTCTTTTTTCTTTTTGTCTTCATCGGCCGGCCGGTAGAGGCCCAAGCCGGGGCAAAATTACTTTTGGAACCCCAAACCGGCAGTGCCAGTCCCGTTTTAACGGTTAAGGTCAATATTGATCCTTCCGGAATCGACATTAAATCGGCCGATGCCAATCTCACTTTTGACCCCGCCAAAATCGAAATCACCAATGTTGCTTTGGGCAGTTATTTTGACGATCCTTACCAATATCTCAACAACACCCAAGGTATTCTTAATTTGGGCGGTTCCTTTAATGACGCCTTTCAAGCGACCGCGGCAACCGGAACACTGGCAACGCTTAATCTTAGAGCTAAAATTACCGGTACCGGCACACTCAATTTTACTTGTACCGCCGGCGAAACCAACGACAGCAACATCCACAACATCGGCAATCAGGACATCATTGATTGCACCGCCACTCTGGCCAATAACGGCACTTATACTCTTGCCGGCAGCGGTACGAATCCGACGGCAACCCTCACACCCACCCTCACTCCCACCGCTACCGGCGGCAGCCAGCCGACTCCTGCCTCTACTACCACACCAACCCCAACCTCACCGCTCGGCGCCACCGACCTGCCGGTCACCGGCACGCGGGAAAACACCCTTGCTCTTCTGGGTCTAGGTATGGTAATCTTGCTGGGAGGCATATGGGGAATAAAATTCTTTTAATCATCGCCGTCGTTATCCTTTTAATCAGTATTCCCTTGGCCATTATTCTTCTAACCAAACCGGCAATTTTTAATTTACGCGCCACCGGTCAGTCTCAACCCCAAAGTGTCTCCGTCGAAGACATCACCGATCAATCGGCCCTTATTAAGTGGACGACCAGTCTTCCTGTGCAGGCCAGCCTTTCCTACGGCCTCAATCCGGCAAATTTAAGCTTGATCTACGCCGAAAACGAGGGAATGCAAACCCTCCACCTCGCCAATCTCGAGGGCCTCCTGCCCGACAGCGACTATTTTTTTGCCTTGAAGATGGGTGGCCAAAACTACTCCGATCCTTCCTACTGGTTCCACACTCTTCCCCGCCAGCAAGAAAATCTGCCCACCACCGGCCCCACCACCGAACCGAAGTGTGACACGACAGAAAAACTCAAAGCCGTCCTCGGCCAAGAAAACCCGGCTTGCGACCTCAACCGGGACGGCATCGTTAATTCTGTTGACTTATTTCTCTTTAGACAACAAAGTCAATAATGTGCACCGCCAAAGCCTCCTTTTAATCATTGCTCTTTTTTCTCTTTTTTTGCTGCTCCGCTTTTTACCCTCTCTCGTCAAATATCTCACCAAAGCTTCTGGTCAACCCGCCGATCTCGTTATTGATTCCGCCCAAACCGGGGAATTTCTTGCCCCTTTTTGGCAGGCTTTGGCCCAAGGCGGCGAAGAAAAAATGCCCTTCACCAATATTCTTCCGGAAATCAGAGCTCTTCAACCCCAATATATTCGTTTAGACCATCTTTACGACTTTTATCGCGTTGCCCAAAAAAACTCTCAAGGCCAATTGATTTTTAACTGGAGCGAATTGGACGCCTTGGTTGCCGATCTGCGCGCCGCCGGCGCCCTGCCCTTCTTTTCTCTTTCCTATCTCCCCCCGGAAATCACCACCGACGGTCAAATCACCTCGCCGCCCGCCGATTGGAATGACTGGTCGCAAATCGTTCAAAAAACCATCGAACACTACAGCGGCAAAAACCAGCAGAATATCCCCAATGTCATCTATGAGGTTTGGAACGAGCCGGATCTCTTTGGCCAGTGGAAAATCGGCCGGACGCCCGATTATCTCCAACTCTATCATTATGCCGCCCTAGGCGCCGCCAAAGCCCGGAACGTCCACTCTTTTAAACTGGGGGGGCCCGCCACTACTGCCCCATATTCCGGCTGGGTCACTCCATTTCTCGATTATGTCCAAAAAAATCATCTTCGACTTGACTTTCTCTCCTGGCACCGTTATTCCGCCGACCCTCGACAATTCGCCCAAGATCTTCTTAATGTCAAGCTCTGGCTGGCGGATCACGAACGACGCGATCTGGCAATTTTTATGACCGAGTGGGGCTCCGACCCGGAAAATTCTTCTTGGCACGACACCAATTTTGATGCCGCCCACTTGGTCGCCTCGGTCCGGCACATGCTCGGTTTGGTTGATTTGGCCTTTACTTTCGAAATCAAAGACGGCCCCTCCCCGGAAAGTCAAAAATATTGGGGACGCTGGGGTTTGCTGACTCATCAGCTCACGGGTTCATCAGAGAAAAAGCCCAAATACACCGCCTTTTTACTGCTTAATCACATGCGCGGCCGCCGCCTTAATCTCACCGGTGAAGGCGATTGGATCACCGCTTTTGCCACTCAAGAAAACACCACTCTTCGCCTTCTTGTTGCCAATCTTGACCCCCGCCAGCGCCACTTTGAAAACGTGCCGCTTCGGATCATCAACCTTAAAAATGGCACCTACCAACTTCAGCAAACTTACCTAGAGGGCATCAATCGCCAAGAAAAAATCACGATTACCAACAATGCTCTTTCAGAACATCTCCCCCTCACCGCCAACAACCTCGTTCTGCTGGAACTCACTCTTCTTCCAGAACAAGCCGCCTCTCAACCTTAGCCAAAAATGCCTGAACATCTGCAACTCCTCAATCTTCAGCAGCCAGGCCGCCGTCACAAAAACACCCGTTCCCACCAGTAGAAGTAAAAACGAAAACAAAATTAAAATCGCCGTGTAGCGGGTGTCAAAAATCACCCGATCCCAAAATCTGATCAATCCATAGTCCACTCCGCCGGCCAAACCGGCCGCGGCCAGAATTTTCATCGCCGGATAGATCAATTCCCGCCAGAACAAACCTTCTACCCGCCTCACTAAGCAAAAAAGCAACACTCCCATCTGGACCACCGCCGCCAAAGAATAAGCCAGCGCCAAGCTCCACACCGGCAGGTGACCAAAAACAACAAAGATCGTTCCCAGCCCGCTCGCCAAAAAAATCCCCAAAATTGATGCTTTCACCGGAATTCTTGTTTCATGCAAAGCATAAAATGCCCGCGCCAAGAGATAAATCAAAGCTTGAGCAAAAATTCCCAAACTAAACGCCGAGACGACGTAGCCGGTTTGAACGGTTGACTCCCAAGCAAAACGGGCCGTACCAAAAACAATCCGGGTCAAGGGAATCCGCATCACCGCCAAAAAAATCGACACCGGTAAAACCAAAAACAAAATCTCTCTAAAAGAGCTTTTGAACACCGCCGCAAATTTTTGCTTATCTTTTGCCGCCGCGTGATAAGACAGCACCGGCAGTGATGCCTTGGCCAGACTGGCCCCGAAAAGACTTACCGGCAATAATTGCAATGCGTTGCCAAAGGTATAATAAGTATAAGCCACCGTTGACACCAGCGAAGATAAAAACAATTCGACAATCTTTCCTACCTGCAAAAAAGACAGCTCGATCATTCGCGGCCAGGCCAAACGCGCAATTTCCCGCACGCCGCGATGCCGCCAATCCAACCGCCACTGCGGTCGAAAACCAAAATGCCAAGCAAGCGGCAGTTGGACGGCAAAATGCAAAAAAGCTCCTATTACCGCTCCTACCGTCGGGGCGTAAATGCCCAAATACGGATTTAAAAAAACCGCTCCCAAAATAATCCCCAAGTTATAGAAAATTGGCGCGATGGCCGGTACCAGAAAACGCTGCAGCGATTCCAACACTCCCGTCAAGAAATAAGAAACCACAAAAAAAGCCTGCGCCAGCAGCAATACTCGGCTCAAGTTCGCTACCAATTCCAACTGCGAAGCCGAAAAACCCGGCGCAATTAACTGATAAACAGGCCGTGACAAGCCGAAAATAACTAAAGCCAAAACTCCAAAAAAAAGCAGGGCAAAATTTAAACTTATGCCGGTTACATACCAGGCCTCTTGGTCTTTTTTTTCTGACAAATAACCGGTAAAGGTGGGGATAAAAGCCGATGACAACGCGCCAAAAACCAAGACCTCAAACACCACTTCCGGCAGTCTGAAGGCAGCAAAATAAGCCGCCAGCACGTCCACTTCAAAATAATGCGCCAGAACCCGGTTGCGCACCAAACCCAAAATCCGAGACAAAGCAATCATCGCCATAATAATCAGCGCCGCTGACAAAATGCTGTTTTGCTTTTGAGTAAAAATCCTCTTTATCATTGCAAATGGTATTATAACTTGCTAAAATACCTCTCGCAATGCCGATTACCAAGTCCGCCATCAAGGCCCTCCGCCAGGATCGCCGCCGAGCCAAAGTTAACAAAATCGTTCGCCGTCAAGTTAAAAAGTCTCTCAAATCAGCCCGAGCAAAGATTTCGGCGGACACTCTCCAAGGCGCCTATCGCCAGCTTGATCGCGCCGCGAAAAAACATGTCATCCACCGCAACAAGGCCGCCCGTCTCAAATCCCGCCTCGCCCGCCTCCTGCCTTTAAAATCTCCAAAGACTGACAAATGATACGTCATGTATAAATATCATCCACCCCGCCCAATCATTATAAAACTCACTGATGAGTTAGGTGTGAGTCTACGCGAGAAAGCGGCAAAATATATAGAAGAGAATCGAAACGTTACTGGAGCAGAACGGGGTAATTTAGAAGAACAAGGATTTGGCGCACTAGCTGTCGTACTTGGTTCACATATCGAGGCCAAGAGATTGAGTTTTACAACAAAAACCTGAATGGCCTTTCTGATCTAACTGATTTATCAAAATCTGTTATTTTCCATTTTATAGCGTTCTTGAGCCCTTTTTATTCGCTGGTCACAAACCTCTATATAATCAATCTTTTTTCCCTAAACAAGTATCCTTCTTGATTTTTTTCGATTCCAATAAATTTCCTTCCTTCCAAAACAGCTGAAACAAGAAAGCTTCCGCTCCCACAAGCATTATCGAGGACTATATCTCCTTGTTTGGTAAAAGTTCTGATTAAATATCTTCCCATTTCTACGGGTTTCTGTGTCGGGTGAAAAACAGGGCCTTCGCTTTCCGCTGTTTTAAAATAAATTACGTCGGTTGGGTAACGTTCCCCATTGCTTTTCACTTCCACAATACCAAAATCTCCATAACTACCAGTTAGTTGATCTTTTCTGAATCCTTTGTTGTAGGGTTCTCCTTTTGACATTTGCGGATTGTAAGTTGGTTGTTTTTTATAAAAAATGCAAATATCTTCATGTTTCCGAAGCGGTTGTTTTTTGGCGTTTAAAAAGTTCGTCGGTTTAGATTTAACCCAAGTAATTTTATACTTAAATAATTTTGGATTAGA
>JBDRBL010000028.1:0-2644 GCA_043822685.1 Candidatus Shapirobacteria bacterium | reverse complement strand
AGTAAAAACCAACTTGCCTTGATTAAATTTTAGATTTTCAGAATAAAGCATTTAGTTTTGCCAGAGTCTGTTGGGCGCATACCTCCCAACTAAATTTTTTCGCTTGTTCTTTTCCTGATTCTCTCAATTTGTCTCGATTTTCAATCGCGATCTTAATTCCCCTTGCAATTGCCGCTGGTTTGGTCGGATCAACAACGACCCCTGCCGGCCCAACAACTTCAGACAGACTGCCGCGATCGCTCACAACCACGGGCACGCCCAAATTCATCGCCTCTACCACCGGAATGCCAAAGCCTTCCCAAAAAGACGGAGTCACCAACGCTCTCGCTCCCGTCATCAGCATCGGCACTTCCTCGTCGGGCACAAAATCGGTAAACACAACTCTCTCCTCCAATCCCAATTCTACCACAAGCCGGTAAATCGACTCAAACAACCAGCCTTTTCGTCCCGCCACCACCAAATCCAGCTTCGTTTCTTCATCAACAAGAATTTTAAACGCTCGAATTAAACCCTCAATATTCTTGTTTGGCTTCAATGTCCCCAAAAATAAAATATAATCATTTTTAATAATAAATTTCTCTTTTATCTTTTTTATTTCGACTGTCGACTTATTAATCCCCGGGTATGTTACTGTAATCTTATTTTCGGGTAATTTGTAAAATTTGATTAAGTCTTTTTTAGTTGCCTGCGAAATGGCAAAAATGTGTTTGGCTTTTTTTGCCGACCATTCAGTCCAGTATTTTAACTGCCAATAAATCTTTCGCGTAAACTGACCAGGAAAACGCAGAAATCCCAAATCCATAACCGAAATGACTAACGGACAAGGTGTCAATAGAGGAGCATAATGACCGGGGTTAAAAACTAAATCCAATTTAGGCTTTTCTTTAAACAAAGCCCGTGGTAAAGCCCAAAAATTCCACATCTTTTTCGGTCCGACCACACGATATTGCCAATTAGCCCGTGGAATCGGCAAATCTGACAATGGCACTTCAGGCAAATAAACCAGGTAGTTATTTTTTTGATCTAAACGGTAAAGCGCTTTTATTAACTCAAAAGCATACCGGTTTGAACCAACGCGATTTTTAACATTCGCCTCATAACCGATCAAGCCGATTTTCATAAGCCTCCTTATAAACTGCCAGTGTTTCCCGAGCGGTTTTTTCCCAACTAAATTTCTTTGCTTGCTCCAAGCCCTTTTTTCTTAAATCTGCTTGGCTATTCACGGCTTTTCCTATTCCGGCTGCGATTTCTTCTACTTTCAGGGGATTTACCAGCACTGCCGCTGAACCGGCCACTTCCGGCAAACTGGAAACGTTACTGGTTACCACCGGACAGCCACAACTCATTGCCTCCAGCACCGGCAAACCAAAACCTTCATACAGTGATGGGTAGACAAAAGCCTCCGCTCCGGCATAGAGACCGGGTAAATCCCCTTTGGGTACATATCCCAATACCCTTATACCCTTGAACCTTTGAACCTTTGAACCTGTTTTATCCTCCCCCCAGCCATACTTTCCCGCAATCACCAAATCCAAATCCAATTTAGCCTCTTTCCACGCCCTGATCCCTCTCTCCAGATTTTTCCGCGGCTCCCTTGTTCCCACCATCAACAAGTAGGGTCTTTTAATCTTAGGCTTCTCCCCTACTTTGTATATCGGGTCCGCCGCCAAATAAACCACTCTTATTCTTTTGGGGTCAATGCCCAAAATCTCGACCAAATCTTTTTTGGTTGCCTGCGAGTCAGCGATTATCAAGGCGGTTTCTTTTTTCACCCAAGCCAGCTTGCGTTTCTGATTGGCCACAATATCATGCCCGCCTCGCGCCTGAAAACTCTCCGAATAGCGATAGATAGCCAAATCGTGAACAGTCGTAATTTTAACCGCATTGCTTGGCGGTTCCAGCCAGTCAGAAGTGTGCAAAACATCAATCTGGCCGATTAAATTATCAATCTTAAAAAAATGCCATTGATTCCAAAGTATTTCCAAAGCCTTGGGCGGCAAGACAAATCTTTTTAAAAAAGAATTTATAATTGGTGGCTTTTTTCTTAATGACGAAAAAAATAACGTATACTCATTCTCTTTATCCAATCTCAACAAATTCTCCACCAAATTCTGGGTATAAGTGGCCACTCCCGTCCCGGGATAAGCCAGTTGCGAAACATCAATGCCGATTTTCATAAGTTTGTTTTACTATTGAATAAAGAAAAAAAGCCGCCGCGTACCAAGTCAAGCGCTCGGCCGTAAAAAGAATTTTCAGAGTAAAAAGAGGAATGGCCAAAACTAAACAGCCCAAGCCCAAAACCGCTGCCAATTTAGCCTCCCGTCGCCAAACCATTCCCGCCAGCAAAAATCCAAAAATCAAATCTTGTGGTTTAATCATCTATCAAACATTATAATACATTCAATGGCTTTTGTAGAGAAAAACGCCCTCAAAATTCTTTTTGTTTGGATTGTTCTTCTTGGCTGTCTCTATTCTACCCTCTCAATCCTGCGTCATAATCATTTTCAATCCGGCGGTTTTGATTTGGGACTTTACGATCAAACTGTCTGGCTCTACTCCCGATTCAAAACTCCCTACAACACCGTCAAGGACCGCCTTGCTTTGGGCGATCATCTCAATCTCACCCTGCCTTTGATGGCGCCGC
>JBDRBL010000027.1:0-3390 GCA_043822685.1 Candidatus Shapirobacteria bacterium | reverse complement strand
GCCGCAAGGCCGCGGCAATCTCCGACAGGCGGGGATTGCTTCAGTTCAGGAGTACCTGAAATTCGCAATGACGCGGGTACGCAATGACGAGAGTAGGGATCTCCTAGGGCCTGGCCCTATAGTCTACAGAGTCGTTGGTTTTGGTTGAACAAACCGTATCAAACATTATTTGAATATAGGACTAAATAATTCTGTTTTGATGCTTATTTTCAGGCTTTATTTCTTGGTTTTGGGAGAAGTTGTAGATACGAATATAGGTCTTTACAATATTTGTCATTTTATATGCTATATTTTTATAATTATGATTGATTTTTGTTTAATAAAATTGTTCAAAAAATCAAAAAAGGACTGCTTACCAACTCCGAGAATAGGCTTTATAGTCGAGATTCACAATGTTATTTGACACATAATAATATAAGCTATGTTCTAATATCTTATATTATTGAGGATATTGGTAAAATTGACGATAACTTTTGATATTTTTCAGGTTTGGAGTTTCCACTGAGTGATTTTTTATGGGTTTTTTGCCGGTTTTTGGTTTGGTTGCAACAGTAATGGATTGATGTATAGCAATAAAGCTATGAAATTGCCTGTTTGGCAGTGAAATGTTTTGAGTGATAACTATCTGTTGTTTTAGGCACGGTTTGTGAAACTAACCAGATGCCTGTTAAAATTATTGCATGAGACAGAGAGTTTTGGGCGCGCCGGTTGACCTTATGAAAAAACCTGAGTTTATCGATGTTGTTTCGGGCTGGATCGAAGGTAGGGCTAAAATGAAGTTGATCGTGACCGCATACAGTGAGTTTTTTGTTTTGGCCAGGCGTGACCCGGAGTTTATGGGCATTTTGCAGTCCGCCGATTTGGTGACGCCAGACGGGGTGTCGGTTTTGGCGGCGGTGAAGTATGCCGAGAGGTCAAGAGGAATGACTTGGCTCGGAAGGCTGGGGCAAGGGATAAGAGTGGGAGTTGAGATACTGAGCGGAAAGGTTGGCGAGCCGGTGACGGGTGTCTGGCTTTTTGAAAACCTGACCAGGTTGGCCGCGGAGAGGGGCTGGAAGGTGTTTTTGCTTGGCGGTTGGAACAATGTGAGCGCGCGAACGGTCAAAATGCTCCTAAAACGGCTTCCGGGACTGAAGATCGAGTACGACGAAGGAGAGGCGCGGGTGGGAACAGATGAGACGAAAAATAAAGAGGTGATTGAGAGGATAAATAGATTTAGACCCGATATTTTGTTCGTGGCTTATAATCCGATAAAACAAGAAAAATGGCTGGCCAAACATCGGGGAATTTTGAAAGTCAAAGTGGGTGTTGGGGTGGGGGGCACTTTCGATGAGTTCACGGGAGAGTTTAAGAAGGCGCCTTTGTGGATGGAGAAAGCGGGGCTGAAATGGCTTTTCCGGGTGATCCGGGAACCAAAGAGAATAAAGCGGATTTTGAAGGCGGTGGTTGTTTTTCCCTGGTTGGTTTTCCGAAACAGCAGGAGTTGATTTTTTTGTGGACTTAGGAGTTGGTGGTGGCCGGATTAATTCCCAACATCCACAGTACCGATTCTTTTTTGTAGCGCCTGTCGCCACGGGAGTTGATGCGGATGGCGGGGAGCTTGCCGCGCTTGCCCCAGCGCTTGATGGTAAGAGTGGAAACACGGAGAATGGTGGCAACTTCGGAGACAGTGAGAAGGTCAGGGAGATTGTTTAAGTCGAGGTCTTTCTTTATCGGTTTGGCGATTGGGGTTTGGTCTTGATTGTCCATGTCTGATATACAAATTAGCAGAGTGTATGGGAAGAGTCAAGGGGGAAATGTGCGGTGTCCAGGTCATGGTATAGTTGAGATATGTTGACAGGCCAAGATTTAAAGAAGATTGATGGATTATTTACCAAGCGTATTGGTGAGGAGTTTAAACGTGAGCTTGATCCGATCAAGAAAGATATCGCAGGGATCAAACACGAACTGGAGCCGATGAAGAAAGATATTGTAAAAATTAGAAAAGATCAAAAAACAATCGTGAATTTTTTTGATCGGGAGTATTTGGATTTACGTGAAAGGGTTGATGTTATCGAAAGGCGTTTGAATATTGGTTTGTAGATTAGATAGGCACAAAAAACTGCCCTTTCGAGCGGTTTGTTGTGTCATTCTGAACTTGATTCAGAATCTATACAAATCACACTCCTGTCCCTGAAGTACGGATCTTCAAGGCCTGGCCCTTAGGTACCTATCTACATAGATTCCGGGTCAAGCCCACTGAATCGGTGGACAAGCCCGGAATGACGATTGAGTTATTTAAGCTCTACCTTGGCACCGGCGTCTTCGAGTTTTTTCTTGGCGGCCTCGGCGTCTTCTTTCTTGGCACCTTCAAGAACGGTAGCGGGAGCTTTTTCGACTAGGTTTTTGGCTTCCACCAAACCTAGATCGGTTTTGATCTCACGAACGGCCTTGATAACGGCAATTTTGTTAGCACCTGAGTCGGTGATAACAACATCAAACTCGGTCTTTTCCTCTTCGGGAGCGGTTGCGGGAGCGCCTGCCTGCGCTAAAGCTACGGCCGGTGAAGCGGTGACACCGAATTTTTCTTCTAATGCTTTGACAAGCTCAGCCACCTCCAGCACGGAGAGTTCGCTGACTTTGTCGACGAGTTTTTGGACTTTATCGGTCATGTTTGTTTATTATTTATTAATTTTTAATAATGGATGATCGTGTTTGTCATTGCGAGGCCGTAAGGCCGCGGCAATCTCCGACTGACGGGGATTGCTTTGGTCGCCTGAGGCGACCGCGCAATGACGATTTCGTATTATGCTGTTAATTTTGCACGGAGGGCTTCGAGGCCGTAGACGAGGTTTTGCATGGGAGCTTGTAGCTGGCGAACCAGGGCTTGGGCCGGGGCCTGGAGCTGGGCCATGAGCTTGCCCAGGAGCTCTTCGTAGGAAGGAAGCTTGGATAGGGCGGAGATGTCGGCTACAGTAATAACTTTGTCGTCCATGACGCCGGTTTTGATCTTCAAGCTTTCGTGGTCTTCGGAAAATTTGGTCAGGGTTTTGGCGGCGGAGACGGCGTCTTTGCCGAAGAGAACGGCGGTTGGTCCTGAAAGGAATGATTCGAGAGTGTCGGCCAACTCTTTGGATTTTTCTTTGAGGGCAAGGCGGAGGAGGTTGTTTTTGGTGACGACGAAGGTTGAGTTGGTTTTTTCGGCTTCGGCACGAAGAATGTTTTGCTCGGCGACTGTCAGACCGGCGTACTCGGTAAGGATGACAGCTTTGGAGTTGGCGAGAGCCTTGATGATCTCAGCTAGCTGATGGATGTTTCTTTGATTTGGCATGGTGTTTGTTGTACAGAAAAGGCTCCATTCCAAGTGAGCCATTTAATTGGTTCTGCAAGGGACTTACTGTTCGCCCTTGG
>JBDRBL010000026.1:0-6177 GCA_043822685.1 Candidatus Shapirobacteria bacterium | reverse complement strand
TGCTTGCTTATTCCCTTGCCAATCAACTTATCAACTAACGGCGCCGGAGTATTACTAAGGACAAGTATGAGAAAAAGCGAAAAGAGTATCGGGCAGAACAGAAGACAATTAACGAGAAGACTGCCAAACTGCACTTTGCAGACGAGGAATACTATTTGACCTCAGAATACCTGCTAAAACTGGCTTCTAACGCCAGCAAATTGTTTGAAAGTTCTGAAGTCCACGAAAAACGGCTACTTTTGAAGATGACACTTCAGAACTTAGAGCTGAATGGCAAAACAGCCCGATATGACTGGATAAATCCCTTTGACAAGATAGCTTTTTACACCTCTCGTCAAGCCTGGCTCCCCCGGGAGGACTCGAACCTCCAACCTTCTCCTTAACAGGGAGCCGCTCTACCATTGAGCTACAGGGGAATAATAAAAATTCAAAATGCAAAACTCAAAAGTCAAAATTGCAACTCAAAATTTCAAAGTACGGGAGTAATTATAGCAATTGGAGTTGAAAAACTCTAGCCTAACCAGCCATCAGAGATTGCTGATACTCCCTCTTAACCTGCTGAGCCAAATAAACCTTAACCAACGACTGGTAAGGAATATCTTTTTGATGGGCCAACACCTTCAAATTTGCCAACAAAGACTCGGGTAATCTAATTGTAATCGATTTGGTCGACGGCTTTAACTCGGATAGATCCAAATCGGCCGTCTTGTCAACATCAAAATACTCGGTAGTATCGTGAGTTGCCCAAAAATCCCTTTCCTTGTCTTCGTTTTGAAAACGAGGAATTGGTTTAATTTTTTTGCTGTTTTTCATAAACGTTCCCTTCTTTTCTATTTTGATCTCTAGCGGAAATAACTCTAATTTCTCTGCTTCTAATTGTAAAAACAACCGTTAGTTTTCTCTCTTTATTGGTTTTACCGTAGGCCAAAAATCTTTTTTCCTTTACTGAATGACCGCGATCAGGAAAAAATGCAATTGGTTTATTAAAAAAAACCTCCTCACTCTCGCTAAAATTAACTCTATGTTTATGCCAATTTTTATCCTTATTTCCCTTGTCCCAATCAAAAATTAAGGGTTTAATTGGCTGCTTCATTGTATGTAATGGTAACATACGCAACTGATCGTGTCAACTATTGATTATTGTGCTAAGATAATTCTATGGCCAATGTAAATTTGGACTTTTTAAGTCAGTTGCCGCCGGCAGTTATTTTTGCCTGGATGGCCGTGGATGTGGGACTGCGGGGCTTGGCCTTATGGCGCGCCAGTCAAAAAAAGCAAAAAATTTGGTTTGTGGCGCTTCTTTTGGTTAATTCGCTGGGGATTCTACCCTTGATCTATCTTATAAAATCATCGCCAAGGCCACCATTCCCCAGCCGACCAGCCAAAAACCAAAAGGAATTAGTTTCGAAAAAACATCCTCAATAATACTTTTAGTCCGCAAATGACCGCCTTGTAAAATCACCGAGTTGATTGTTTGTTCCTCCAGGGCCTTGCCAAAGTGTTTTTGATACTCAAATTGCAAAAGTAAAAACAAAAAACCAAAAAGAAAAAAGACATACCTGCGTCGGGGCTGACGAAGCAGTAAAAAAGCCGCAAAGAGAATCACGGCTGTTGAGGCTAAAACAAAATGATTATGCAACCAAGTCGCATAAATTGTCGAAAGCAAGCCAACTTTTAAATCACTAGACATTATTCTAAATAATCCTGTAATTTTTTCCGTCGGGAAGGATGTTTGAGTTTTCGCAAAGCTTTGGCTTCAATCTGCCGAATGCGCTCCCGAGTAACACCAAATTCACGACCCACCTCTTCCAGGGTCATCGAGCGAAAGCCGTCCAGACCAAAACGCATCTTCAAAACCCGCGCTTCCCGTTCCGAAAGACTGGCCAAAACTTCCTCGATATTTTCTTTAAGAAGCTGACGCGAAGCCGTGTCATAGGGCGAAGGCTGGGAGGTGTCCTGAATAAAATCACCCAAAAGAGAATCGCCTTCATCCCCAACGGGTTTTTCCAGAGAAGTGGTGCTTTGGGCAATCTTGAAAATCTCGCGAACGCGGCTGGCGGGCAGATCAAGTTCATCGCCGATCTCTTCGGGAGACGGCTCGCGGCCCAATTCCTGCATCAACTGGCGAGAGACACGAATGACTTTGTTAATCGTTTCCACCATATGCACCGGAATGCGGATCGTGCGCGCCTGATCGGCAATGGCGCGGGTAATGGCTTGGCGAATCCACCAGGTCGCGTAGGTGGAAAATTTGAAACCGCGCGTCCAGTCGTACTTTTCCACCGCCCGCATCAAACCCTGATTGCCCTCCTGAATCAAATCGAGAAAACTCAAGCCGCGGCCAACATATTTTTTGGCGATAGAAACAACCAAGCGCAAGTTGGATTGAATAAGTTTTTGCCGAGCCTTTTGGCTGCCTTTTTCAATTCTTTGAGCCAAATCAACTTCTTCCGGACCGGTAAGCAAGGGAATCCTGCCAATTTCCCGCAAGTACATCCGGACCGGATCGGCCAAAGTCCGGTCTTCAAGGGTAGCCAGAATTTCCAATTCCCGGGCCAAATCGGAACTGGCTTTTTCGTCTTGAATAATCTCTTCTTCGGTAACTGTTTCAAAAACATCAATCTTAAGGGCCAAAAGTTGGGCGTAAAAATTATCCAGCTCCTCCAGGTGTTCTTCGGCATCAGGAAAAAGATATAGAATTTCTTCTTGAGTTAAAAAACCCTGCTTTTTGCCTTTTTGAATCAGTTTCTGGGCGTCGTCAATCTTTGCCGGTTTAACCATAAGCGATATTATACAACAGCCTCAACTTTTTTGTAATTGGGCAAGCTTCTGAGAAAGACGGGAAAATTTGGCCAGCAGGGATTCCTGATCGGAGTGCTTAATTTTTTGCGCCAAAACCGCCAATTTCTCTTCCAGTGTCAATTGACGCAAGCGTTTAAGAGTAAGCCGCCACTCTTTGGTTAATTTTTCTTCATTATCGAGAAAATCACTCAAATCGAGTAGAAAAAGTTGATCATAAATCGTCTTTAGTTCGGCCGGGAGATTGCTCTGGCTGGCGGCAATTTGGCAAAAGCGGGGTGAGGTAATGAGAGCTTGGGTTTTTTTATCCAGAGGCTTTTTTGCCTGAAAAGAAAGCGCCAGCAAGTGCCCCTCAAAGAGTTCGCGGCCGGAAGGCAACGGGGACGCGCCCGGAGAGGAAAGAGCGACAAACGGTTTCTTTTTTAATCCGACCAGTTGTTGATTAAGAACTTCTTCACTGGTATCAATCGTTTGGGCGAGGCGCTTAAGATAATGAGCCTGAACAACCGCATCGCTGACACGATCTAAAACCGCCAAAAACTCCAGACTAATCCGCTTTTTACCTTCCGCGGCAGCCGGATCAAAACGACGGGAAAGTGAATCAAGCAAATAATCATAAACGGGAACCGCCTTCTTAACCAGTTTTTGCCAAAGCAGGGGATCTTTTCGAGCCACCTCATCAGGATCCTTGCCGCCTTCAATTTGGACAATTTTGAGGCTGAAATCCCGCTGATCGGCCAATTCAATCCCCCGCCGAGCGGCGGCATCCCCGGCCGCATCGGCATCCAAAGCCAGAATTAAATTCCGGGTAACCCGCCCCAACAGACGCAGTTGATTTTCGGTTAGAGCCGAGCCTTTAATCGCCAGAGTATTTTTCACTCCCGCTTGATAAGAAGAAATCATATCCAATTCTCCCTCAACCAAAACCGCGGCATCAGCCTTCCTGATTTCCGCCACCGCCTCACTCCAGCCGAAAAGCAAATCGGATTTGTGATAAAGCGGAGTTTCCGCCGTGTTGACGTATTTGGCTTCTTCGTGGACTTGGACACTAAGACCGGGCACCAGCCGGCCGGCAAAGCCGCAAATATTGCCGCGGGCATCTTTGAGAGGAAAAGTCAAACGGCCGCGAAAACGATCAAAATAACTCCCGCGCGCGGTGCTGCTGATGAGACCAAGTGTTTCCAAATCTTTGGCAAGATAAGCCTTTTTACCCACCAAAAATTTTTGCAGATTGTCCCAGCCAAGAGGGGCAAAGCCAATTTTAAATTTTTCCAAGGAGTTTTTGGAAACACCGCGGCCAAGAATATAGTTGAGAGCAATTTGACCTGAAGGATGACTTAAAAGAAGGTAGTGATAAAATTCAGCCGCAAGATGGTTAATTTCAAAGTAAAGCTGGCGGCGTTTATCCTCATCGGTCGGTTGATAATTTTTCAAGGTGATACCGGCGCGCTTGGCCAATTCCCGTAAGGCTTCGCCGAAAGACAAGCCCTCGATTTTCATTAAAAAACCAAAAACATCCCCGCCCTCGTTGCATCCAAAACATTTGAAAATCTGGCGTTCGGGCGAGACCATAAACGAAGGCGTTTTTTCACCATGAAAGGGGCAGAGTCCCTTAAAATTGCGCCCGGCTTTTTTAAGCGGCACATAACCCTGAATCAGCTCAACCAAGTCGACCCTGGCCTTAATCTCTTCCAGTTGATTATCCATCGATTGATTTTATCACGATTGGAACCACGATGCTGGCTTAAAACATGTCCAGTATTCGATTGATGACGAGTTTTAGTGATCATATTTCCCGCATATTCCCCGCAAGATTAACGCAGTGCTAAACAATCTCTCTCCTTGTATGATACCATCATAGCCAAGATGAGAGACCGTTTTAATCTCTATTTTGGACTTTTTGCCCTAATCGGGCTAATTACCCTGATTTTTTCACCCATAAACCTATCTTTCAACGAAAAAATAATCTCTTTTGCTTATTGGCTTCGCTTAGTCGGCTGTTGGTTTCTCTACCTTATCGTCAAAACCCGCAAAAATCTCAACATCGTCAAATATTTGGGTTGGATTGGAGTTATCTTGGCCATTATTGGCTGGGGGCAGTATTTTTTTTATCCCGATTTGCGGCCGTTGGAATACTTAGGCTGGGATCCGCATTACAAAAGAATCTTTGGCGTTTTTTTGGATCCCAATTTTATGGGTATCATGCTAGTGCTGACCTTAATTATCTGGGGATTAAATAAATCAAGCCCCATCGTCTGGCTCGTAAGATTTTTTTTGCTGTTGACATTGGCCTTCACTTATTCGCGCAGCAGCTTTCTTGCCCTGGCAGGGGCGACAGCGTATTACGCGATTATCAAAAAGAAATTTTGGTTAATCGGAGTAATAGGAGTAATAGGGGTGATAGGGGTGATAGGCTTGCCAAGACCGGGCGGCGAGGGAGTTAAACTGGAACGCACTGCTTCAATTAAGGCCAGAGTGGTTAACTGGCAAGAGGGCTTTGAATTATTCAGGCGCTATCCTCTGGGCGTGGGTTACGACACCTTGCGCTATGCCCGAAACCAGCCGGCCGAGAATCATGCCGGCGCCGGTTGGGACAATAGTTTTTTGGTTATTATCACCACTACTGGAGTTGTTGGTTTGATTTTTTATTTGAAATTTTTGCAAAAATTGTGGCAGCAAAGTACTTGGCTGGTGAGATTATCTTGGCTGGCCATCATCATCCATGCTCAATTTACCAACTCGCTCTTTTTCCCCTGGGTCATGATGTGGGGATGGGTAATCGTTGGGCTGGACAATTAGCGATCAATAGGCTATACTCCGCCAACCAAAAATATGCATCCATTTATTTTTTCTCTCGCCGCGCACTTTGTCGGCGATTTCGCTTTCCAGTCCGGATGGATGGCCGTCCAAAAGGGCAAAAGCTGGGAAATCAGCTTTTATCACGCCGCTACTTATACGGCCGCTTTTGTGCTGTTTCCCACCGGTTTGTCGGCTCTTTCTTTGGGCATTATTTTGATCTCTCATCTCATCATCGACCATTTGGGGTCAAACGCAAAGATAACAAAACATCTTTGGCAAGATCAAATCTTGCATTTGCTGGTAATTATCGCTGTCCGATATATAACCTAATTGGCAACGGCCAGATTTCCCACCTACCGAGAATATTGTTTTTAAACTCTCCTTCGCAAACTACTAAGCGGACTTCGTCCGCCGTAGCCCCGCAATGGCGGGACGAAGGCGGAGAGGGCGAGATTCGAACTCGCGGTGACCTTGCGGCCACACACGCTTTCCAAGCGTGCCCCGTAAACCACTTGGGTACCTCTCCAAACACTGCCTATTTTACCAAATCCAGCCCCAGGTCTTGGAAATGACGATCAA
>JBDRBL010000025.1:0-5839 GCA_043822685.1 Candidatus Shapirobacteria bacterium | reverse complement strand
CAAAGAGTAGTAAAACATCCTCAAATAGTCAGGTAAAAAAGATAAATCTTCTTTTACGTCACCAAAAACATCCAAAAAGGTGGGTATGCGTAAAACATCTTGAGTAATATCTTTAAGAAAATGAATTGAAACAAAAAGGAGAATCAGCGGAAGAATTTTTCGCCAAAGTTTGTAGCTCATACTCGAATTAATTTTTCCAGCCAATCAATTTTTTGATTTTTTCGTTGCCACCAGAGATCTTCCCAAAAATCGAGACAACTTTTTTCAGTTTCATGCTAAAATCATTTTAGCAATTATACCATCCGCCGCTAAAGATGTTAGTCACAAAAAATAATATTATGAAAAATATAGTTCATTTATTAATCAAAAAATTCGATAAGAAGCGAGCAGAAATGGTCGTGGGGAGAATTGGCCCTTATTTAAAAAAAAGAAGTAAAATAATCGATATTGGTAGCGGTTCTGGATATATATCATCAATTTTAAAGTCACAAGGGTTTAATATTACACCGGTTGATGTAGCTCTTCTCTTAATGGTCCTCCATCACACTCCTGATCCAGAAATTGTCTTTTTAGAAGCGGCTAGAGTTTCAAAAAACATCAGATTTATAACTATTGTCGCTGATACTTTGGGGAATTTAAGAACAAAGGCATTTTAGAAATCATATAAATCCGATACTGCATGGAAAACTTTTTGTGTTAAACATGGTTTAAAAATTATTAATAGTCGTAAATATCACAACAAAAATTTACCGGGATTTGGTGTTAATTTTCTTCACATACTCTACTACCTAGAGAGTTGAAACATACCCACTATGATAATACGTATCATCATATCAAAAAATTAATGAGCTAGAACTTGACAAAATTTGGCAAAGTTTGCTATAATTCGACAATGCAGACAATGAATATTTCCCTTACCAAAGATCAGGTCGAAGTGGTTGACCAGTTAATCGCTGTTCATGGCTATGCCAATCGCAGTGAGTTTTTTCGCTCTCTTTTACGCTTGGTAAACAAACGGCCACAGATTATTGATCAAACCAATGAGCTGGTTTTTGCCCCCCCAAACACCAAAAACACTCAAAAAATTCTTGCTGACTTTAGAGCGACTAAAAAATACTCTCCCGCTTTTTTGAGAGACTTAAAAACCGGTCTTGAAGAAAGCAACTACTTCCACAAGTGATGATTCTCCCTTTGTCAAAAAGGCTGGAAAATTATTTGAGAGTTCATCGCCTAACTAAAAAATATCAAAAACAAATTGCCATTTTGGAAAAGAATGCTCGCCACCCGAGTTTAAACTTAGAAATTCTTGAACCAAAAAACCGAGGAATTTATAGTTTTCGGCTGGACAAAAAATATCGCGGACTTTTTATCCATCGAGACGATTTAAAAGCAATCGAAATAATCGCCATTACCTGTCACTATCATTAGAACTTTAATCAAAAACAAAGACGGGCGCGATAAATCGCGCCCCTACACATTTCCACCTGATATGATGATACGTATCATCATATCAAAAAATTACTTTGCCTTGGTAGTACCGAGGGCGCGGGTTTCACGAATGCCGGTAACTTTGATTTGCCCGGCATAGGAAGCTTTTTCTTCCAAAGCTCGGGTAATTTTATCCACCAGCACGGTCATTTGTTCATCGTTAATCTCTTCCGGTTTAACCATTACCCGAACATCTCGTCCGGCCTGATAGGCAAAGGCCTCCTGCACCCCTTCAAACTCCTTGGCAATCTTTTCAATCTCCGTCATTCTCTCCGCATACTCTTGGTGCGCCTCATATCGCGCCCCCGGACGACCGCCGGAAATGGCATCAGCCACCCAAACAATGCGCGACTCCGGAGAAGAAAAAGACTTATCTTCGTGATGTTCGGCGACACAAGCAATCACTTCCTTAGGCAAACCATAACGCCGGACTAAATCAACCCCCAGTTGGATGTGAGTTCCTTCTTCCTCGATAACAATTTTACCAATATCATGTAATAAGCAACCCAAACGAACCACATTAACATTGGCGCCTACCTCATGAGCAATCTGAACTCCTATCTTAGTCTCTTCCACTGTGTGAGCCATCATGTTTTGACCATAAGAAAAGCGGAATTTAAATCGCCCCAACATTTTAACCAAATCAGAATGCAGTCGATAAACACCCAAGCTATGACACAGGCGTTCGCCCTCCTCGAACATAATTTTTTCTACTTCCTGACGGGTTTTTTCCACAATTTCTTCAATTCGACTGGGTTGAATCCGTCGATCTCGGATAAGTTTATCCAAAACTCGCCGGGCTACTTCCCGCCGCACCGGATCAAAAGACGAAATTAAGATATCATTGCTCTCATCCAGCTCAATTTCCGCCCCGGTTGCCCGTTCAAAAGCCCGAATATTACGTCCTTCTCGGCCAATAATCCGCCCTTTCATCTCTTCGTCCGGAAGATGCACCGAGGAAACAGTATATTCCACCACATAATCAGTCGCCCCATGCTGCATGGCATCCACAAGAATCTGTTTCGCCTTGGCCTCCGCCGCTAGCTTAACCTCCTCTTCCGCTTCTTTGATCCGCCGCGAAACCTGATCAGCCAAACGTTTTTCGGTAATATCTAAAACCAATTTCTTGGCTTCTTCCGCCGTCAACGAGGCGACCTTCTCTAATTTGACAACCTGCTCTTTTTTGATTTGTTCAATTTCTTTTAGTCGGCCTTCCAGCTCCGTCAATCTCCCCGTCAGCGACTTTTCCCTCTCCTCCACCGCCCCTAAACGCCGGTCTGCTTCTTCTCGAATCCGCAACGCCTCCTGCCGCATCTTTTCGGCCTCCTGTTGAGCCTCACTCAAAATCTGTCGGGCTTGCGTCTTGACCTGCAATTGAGATTGATCATTACCGCTCTGAACCGGACGACTGCCCTTCTCCTCCCGAATCAACAGCTCCAGCTCCTCACTCAAACGATCACGCAACGGCTTGCTCAAACGATCTAAAATTCCCATCTTCTCCTCCTTTTGCCGGACGAAGACACTTACTTCACCAGAAGATCAAAGAAGTTTAATAAAAATAAATCCAATCTTCCCGGCATGCATTTATTTTAACACTTTGTTATAATAGACGCAATGATTATCACTTCTTTCCGGCTGGTCGGCAAAATTACCACCGGCATTCTTTTGGTTCAGGATCTGGTCGCTATCGCCCTCCTCATTCTTTTAACAACCCGACAATCACCCAGTCAAATTTTCCTCAACCAATCCTTCTTTACTCTTGCCAAAAATTTTCTTCTTTTTTTCCTCGTCTTCCGTTTAGGGAAAGAACTTCTTCTCCCTCTGGACGTCTTTAATCGTCTCCCAAGAAAAACCCCGCCGCGCCAGCAAGGCCATCATTTTTTCCGGTAACAACTTCTTCTTCTCCATAATTTTTCTCGCCTCACTCGCCTCATCTACTTCAGCCAAAAGCTCCTCAACCAACTCACGCGCGATGCCTTTTTGATAAAGCTCTTGTTTGAGCGCCATTTTCCCTTTGGGCTTAAAGCTCGCCCGCTGTTCCAAAAACCAACGAGCAAACTCCCGATCATCGAGAAGTTTAAGCCTTTTAAGTTTTTTAATTATCGGACCGAGAGGAATTTTTTTTCTCACCAAATAATCGGCAACTTCTTTCTCTGACCGGGGACGAAAAGACAAAAACCGCGTAACTTTTTCCCAATCACTCTTCTTTGATCTCGCCAATTTCTTTACCAGCTTCTATGTTGCCATTTTTAACCCGTTCCCAAATTTTATCTTCGACTTGCTTGGCGATTTTGACATTTTCATCCAAATACGCTTTGGCGGCCTCACGCCCTTGACCAATAATCTCTTTTTCATATTTAAAAAAAGCACCATTTTTGGCAATAATGCCAAACTCAACCCCGACATCCAAAAGATTACCCGCCCGAGAGATGCCGTTGTTCATAATGTCAAACTCGGCCACTCGAAACGGCGGGGCAACCTTGTTTTTGATTACCCGCACCCGGTGTCTAGATCCAATCACCTTGTCACCATCTTTAATCGTATCGATCTTGCGAATGTCAATGCGGATCGAGGCGTAAAACTTGAGGGCCAAACCGCCGGGCGTTGTTTCCGGGTTGCCAAAAATCACGCCAATTTTCTGCCGCAGTTGATTGGTAAAAATAACCGTTGTCAACGACTTGGAAATCGCCGACGTCAGTTTTCTTAACGCCTGCGACATCAATCTGGCCTGCATACCCATAACCGCGTCGCCCATTTCGCCTTCGATTTCCGCTCGCGGCACCAGAGCCGCCACCGAATCAATCACAATAACATCCACCGCTCCAGACCGCACCAGGGTTTCGACAATCTCCAAAGCCTGCTCACCGGTATCCGGCTGTGAAATCAACAGTTCGTCAATCTTCACCCCCAGCGTCGCCGCCCAAGCCGGATCCAAAGCATGCTCGGCATCCACAAAAGCCGCCGTTCCTCCCGCTTTTTGCGCCTGCGCCAACACACTCAAGGCCAAAGTCGTTTTTCCTGAAGCCTCCGGACCATAAACTTCCACAACCCGACCTCGCGGAAAACCACCCACTCCCAAAGCAATATCGACCGCAATCGACCCGGTAGAAATAACGTCAACTTTGCGCATCGCCCCACCTTCCCCTAAACGCATAATCGAACCCTTGCCGTACTGTTTTTCAATCTGTTCAATCGCTACTTTAATTGCCTGAGCCTTGTCCTCGTTTACCATGGGTTGAATTTACCATCACTTCTGGTAAAATGCAAGATAGGAACTGACGGGGTGTGGCGCAATTGGTAGCGCGCACGCATGGGGTGCGTGAGGTTCCGAGTTCAAGTCTCGGCACCCCGACCAATCTAAACATTGCGAATTTTGCGGGCAGTTTGTTTGCTCGGTTCCTTTGATTTCCTTTTCCAGATTTTGGGCGAAAAATTGCGACGACAAAACATTTTCTTTTTCCCAAACATCAACTTGAGCCGTCATCTTTTCCGTCCAGTCGTCGCCAAGAGCGACATTTTGAAGCCGTGATTTTAATTGCTCGGTGAGTAAGTCCTCGCGCAGATAACTTTGCGAACACGAGCCAAGCCGCTTAGTGCAACGATAGTATTTGTAGGTGCCGCCGTGTCCGTGGGCGTATTGGGCGGTGATAGCCGCGCCGCACTCGCCACAGGTGAGCAGTCCGGTGAATGGGAAGTTGTGGCGTTTCTTTGAATGGCGCGGCTTGGCTCGGTTCTTTAGCACTTCTTGGACTTTCTCAAAAGTCGTCCTGGAAACAATTGCCGGAAAACCGCCCTCGTAGGTTTCGCCGTTGTGAACAATCAAGCCGAGATAAACTTTATTTGTCAGCATTCTCTGGAGCGTCGCTTTACAGATCGGTTTTCCGGTTCCGCTCACCACGCCCCAAAAACTCAGGCGTTGGCCTAAACTTTCCAAAGTGTGCCGGCCTTGCGAAAATTCCTCAAACGCTTTGGCAACGCACCTTGATTTTGTCGGTTCAGGTTCAACCGTTCTTGTTTTGGGATTATTTACATAACCGAACGGCGCAAGGCCCGGCCATTCGCCCCGCCTGAGTTTTTGCCTAATCCCGCGCTTTACATTTTCCGACAAATTGTCGGAATAGTATTTTGATTGGCCAAAGGCGACTTGAAGCATAAAAAGCCCTTGCGGAGTTGGCTCAAACCAAAAAGTTGGAAAGCGCAAAGAAATGATCTTGCCGATGTCTATGCTGTAAATTATTTGTCCGCCGTCAACGGAATTTCTTGCCAAGCGGTCAGGGTGCCACGCAATCAAGCCGATTGGCTCTTTGCTTTCATAAACCTTGCTCATCATCTCGTTAAAAATTTCTCGGCC
>JBDRBL010000024.1:0-12279 GCA_043822685.1 Candidatus Shapirobacteria bacterium | reverse complement strand
CGGGAAACTGACATTGATAACATTGTCCGTTGGCGTAAACATAACCTGTCTGCGTTCCGCAGGCGAAATACGGCTCCACACATCTCTTTTGGCTCTCGTCGCAAATTAAGCCGCTGGCGCAATTTTCCGTTTGCCATTTTCCGCCGCTGCAAACGCTGATCCGGTGATCGCTGGCACAGAATGCCTCGCCCGCTTTGCCGTCCGGCGAAACGCAGTCATTAGTTGGGCAGCCGTTTGTTGAGCAGCACGCCGCCGGACAACTATACGGTCCGTTTGTCCCTTGCCAACAGCCGCCGCTGTCTGGAATGCAGGCGTGCGGGCAGTAGCAATTGCCCTCCGGTGCCGGTTGAGAAGTAGGCGTCGGTATGCGGGTAGGAGTAGGGGTGGCGCAATTTTGACCGCTGTCATGCAGACAGCAGTCGTTGCCGCACTTAAAAACCTTGCCGTTGCGGCAGGTGTTATAGGCGGGATTGTTTTCGTTGCCGCAGGGACACTGGTTGGTTTCACCGCCGCAAGCGACCGGCGGCGTGCCGCCCTGGCAAACGCCATTGATACAGAGTTTCCCTGCGGTGCAATCGCTGTGGTTGGCACAGCCGGCGGTAGAGTGACAACAGCCATTTTGGTAAACTTCCCAGCTTCGACAGCAGTTAGAGTCGCCGCACCCGCCGGTTTTTTCCGCGTCGCTCAATCCGCAAACTGCCAGCTTTCTCAACTCCTGCCGTTCTTTGATTGATCGGGTAAACAGGGGCATTACCAGCACGGCGGCGGCGATGCCGAGAATTATTATCAGATCCGCCAAACCCCGCTGGTCCCTTTTTCGCTTCACGACTTAATGTTAATCGCAATCGCTACCCAAAATCAAGTATCTGGAATTGGTTGACAAGTGCCCTCTTTATCCTTTACAATCCGCAGGTATGTTGGGATTAAGCGGTTTTTCTTTTTTTGAAATAGCGGCTTTGCTGGCCGTTTTAGGGATCGCCTTTTTAGGCCTTCTTTATGCTTGGTTCCTGCGGCGGCAAGTTCTGGCGATTCCTTTGCCCGGCGGCAAAATGGAGGCGGTTTGGAACGGTATCCGCGAAGGCGCCGAGGCTTATCTCTCTTCCCAGTGGAAAATTATTCGGGTGATGATTGCCGTTTTGGTAGTGGCGCTTTTTTTGAGCGTTTGGGTCGTTTCTCCTTCCGAAGAAGCCCGGCTGGTTTTCGGTGCCAATGCCAAAATTATTGTGGCCGTCGGCCGCGCCTTGGCCTTTTTGGCCGGGGCGATTTTTTCCGCCTTGGTGGGGCGTTTGGGCATGCGCATGGCGATTGCCGCCAGTGTTCGCGTTGCTTCGCTGGCCGATCAGCAAAAAGCCGCCGATGCTCTCCGGGTTGCCTATCGGGCCGGTACGGTTACCGGCATGTTAACCGATGGTTTGGGACTTTTTGGCGGCACGGTGATTTTTTTGCTTTTCGGCAAGGCCGCGCCCGATGCTCTTTTGGGTTTTGGCTTTGGCGGTACTTTGCTGGCGCTTTTAATGCGGGTCGGCGGCGGCATCTATACCAAGGCGGCCGATATTGGCGCCGACCTGGTGGGTAAGATTGAAGCCGGCATTCCCGAAGACGATCCCCGTAATCCGGCGGTGGTCGCCGATCTGGTCGGGGATAATGTCGGCGATTGCGCCGGCATGGCGGCGGATATCTTCGAATCTTACGAAGTCACAATTGTTTCTTCCTTGATTCTGGGTCTGGCTTTGTGGCATCAATCCGGTTCGGTCAAATGGATTGTTTTTCCTCTTTTGGTTCGAGGTATCGGCGTTTTAAGTTCGATTGTCGGCACGGTTTTTGTCAAGGCTCGCGGTCAGGAAAATCCTTTGCATACCATTAACCGCGGTTTTTACACCTCGGCGGCTTTTTCGGCTGTTTGGTTTGCTTTTGCCGCCCACTTTTATATGCACGAATGGCGCGCCTTTTGGTCGGTAATCATTGGCGTTGTTTTGGCCATTGTTATCGACCATCTTACCGGTTTTTTTACCGATGTCATTTATGCCCCGGTTAAAAGGATTGCTTTACAGGCCAAATCCGGCACCGCGACTCTCATCTTGTCCGGTTTGTCGGTCGGTCTGGAATCCAGCGTCTGGTCGGTTTTGGTTATTGCCGTTACGATTTTCGGCGCCATCTTCATCTACGCCGGCTTTCCGGCAGTTTTTGTTCTCTACGGTGTTTCTCTTACCGGTATTGGCATGCTGACCTTGACCGGCAACAATGTGGCGATGGATTCTTTTGGGCCTATCTCCGATAACGCCGGCGGCATTGGGGAAATGGCTGGTATCAGCACTAAAGGCCAGTCGATTCTCGCCCGTCTGGATGCGGTCGGCAACACCACGAAAGCGATTACCAAGGGTGTGGCCATCGGCTCGGCGGTAATTGCCGCGGTTTCTCTTTTTGGCTCGTTTATTACCGATGTGGAGAAGGTCAGTCCCGGGACTCTGGCTAACGGTATTCGTATTTCTGAACCGCTCGTTTTTGTCGGTCTGCTCGTTGGCGGGGCTTTGCCTCTGCTTTTTTCCGCTCGTTTGATTGAATCGGTCAGCCGCGCCGCCGCCACTATTATTGCCGATGTCCGGCGGCAATTTAAAATTAAAGGGATTATGGCCGGTACCCAAAAGCCCGATTATGCCCGAACGGTCGCCATCTGTACCCGCTCGGCTCAAAGTGAGCTTCTGCCGATCGCTTTGCTGGCGGTTTTAACGCCGGTTTTGGTCGGTTTGCTTTTGGGGGCGGAGCCGTTGGGCGGTTTTTTGGCCGGCTTGATTTTGTCCGGTCAGTTGCTGGCCGTTTTTATGGCCAATGCCGGCGGCGCTTGGGACAATGCCAAAAAATTTATTGAATCCGGCCACTATGGCGGCAAGGGCTCCGAGGCGCACAAAGCGGCGGTGGTGGGGGATATCGTTGGCGATCCGCTTAAAGATACCGCCGGGCCGGCGCTTAACCCGCTTTTGAAGGTGATTAATCTGATCTCGGTCATTATTGCTCCGATTCTGGTTACCAATCTTAATCCCTTCGTCCGCTACGGCGCCGCCGCCCTTATTTTTGTTTTTTTGAGTTGGCTGCTCTTTTTCCGCGCCTCGACCGCCCGTCAGATCGCCGCTTGATTCCTTGCCTTTTTCGTCTCCATCAACTACTATTTTTTTAGTGACGAGATTTTTACGGCTATCATTGTTCTTTTCTTTTTTTATCTTGGTAAATTTCACTCCCGTTGAGGCGACTGCTGTTTCCGTTCCCCATCCGATTGATACTCCGGGTTATATGATCGGCGCTTTTTATATGCCCAAACAGGATTCTTTGACACGGGAGTGGGCATCCTTGCGGAAATGGAACAGCGAGGGAGGCAGTGGAGTGACCCGGTGGCCGTATCTCGGACTTTACAGCGGGAAAGATACCGAAGCGATGAATTGGCAAATCAAGTGGGCGGTGGAGCATGGGGTATCTCTTTTTGTTTTTGATTGGTATACCCAACCTCAATATCAAGATAAAGTGATAAATCCGACTTGGAATTTGAGTATCACTTCGTTTCTTTCCGCGGAATACAATTCTTATATGAAATTTTCCTTATATTTTACAAGCATCCAAATGATTGATACGGGCCTAGATACGGCCGATGTCAACCAGAGTAAAGAAGAATTGGAAAAGATTGCCGATTACTGGAGCGATAATTATTTTAATAAACCAAACTATTTGAAAGCAGATAATAAACCGGTGGTTTTTATGGATTTTGCTGTGCCCTCATTAAATTACCTTGGATATAATAATGTTTTAACTTGGATGAGACAAAGAGCGATACAAAAGGGTTTTCCCGGTATTTATTTTGTGGGGATGAGAGGTGCTTATATTGATGATAATGAAATCGGTTGGTACAAGGGAGCGATGGATGATATATATAATAGTTCTTTTGAGGCAGTTTCCGCTTATGGAGATAATTTTAAAGACTCCGGACATGAATGTGGTGACTATCCTTCGACATTCGGAAATTTTTCTAATAAAATTTTAACCTACGCAAGTTCGAAAAATAAACACTTTATTCCTCCGCTTAGTGTTTTTTTTGATGGTTCTACGATGGTGAGTCAGCCCTATAAATGCAACAATCCGAGCAGTGGGATTTTTTTGGATACATTAAGCGCGGCGAAAACAGCAATAACAAATAATGCCAAAGGGGCCTTAAATATTAATGGGCAAAATGTTATCGTGATCAGCAGTTGGAATGAATGGCTGGAAGGGAGCAATATTGAACCGGGGACAAGATTAGGGAGTGGTGGCGACCCTTTTTCTTATTTAAAAGCGGTGAGAAGTGTTTTTGCCCCGGGAGTTGTTGGAGAAGCAGAAAGACCAGCGCAAAGCAAAGGGCCGACGGAGACAGGGCCATTTGATATTCTACCCGACAGCGCTGATGTTTTTCAATTTAACAAACAAAATATTATGGATAAATGGTGGGTGCAGGGCGGCGCCTCGGCTTTTACTTTGTCGGAGAATTTATACGGCCGGTCTTTTGGAGCGCCCTTTTATGATTCATATACCAAAGAAGTTGCCGGAAATTTTTTGTTTTGGCGAGGGGTAAATTTAAAAGCTGATGACTATGCTAAGGCAAAAATAAAATTTAAATGCCGGGCGGGGCTTAATTTTGATACGGATTGCAAGCTAAAAGTCTTATGGCTTCATTGGATATCCGATCGATACCACGGTTCGTATTATAACAAGCCGCTGTATGCCAATTATTTTATCGCCAAAGAGACAAGCGCCGCTTTGTCACTACCGGAAAATAATGAATTTGAGATTGATCTGCCGC
Organism: Candidatus Shapirobacteria bacterium; assembly: GCA_043822685.1. Classification (GTDB taxonomy): domain Bacteria; phylum Patescibacteriota; class Microgenomatia; order PFEM01; family JBDRBL01; genus JBDRBL01. The sequence continues at coordinate 7,460 of JBDRBL010000024.1, read as the reverse complement.
AGAATTCTGACTGGCGGGGGCAGATTCAGGAGATAATGTTTAGGCTTTCTTTTGTCAACCCGCCGATTAGATTGGATTTGGCGGAAGTGACTTTTGTTAAAATTTTTAATTGTCCGACTTGTCCGGCCGGTATTTTGGCCAAAAATCTGGGTAATGCCAATTGCGATACTAAAGTCAATGCTCTGGATTTTGCTTTGTGGGTCAAACAAGACCCGGCGGCGGATTTTAATTGCCGGGCGGGCCAGAGTCAGGTCGTGATTGATCAGGAAGATCTCCGGCTTTGGCTGGCCAATTATGCTGGACAAAACTGATTTTTCATATTAATATCGAGGGATGTCTGCCGTTGCGAAAGCGGTGATTGCCGCCGCCGGAAGAGGAACCCGTTTTCTCCCGGTTGTCAAGGGTTACGCCAAGGAACTAGTCCCCGTTCTCAACAAACCTAATATTCAGTATTTGGTCGAAGAATTGCTGGGGGCCGGTATTTTTAAGATTGCCATTATTCATCGACCGGGGGAAAAGTCCATCCGTGATTATTTTACTCCGGATAAGGAGTGGGAAGCTTATTTAAAACAAAACGATAAAGATGGTTTGCTGGCAAGTTTGCAGGCTATTTGGGATAAGGCCGAGCTTGCTTATTATCCGCAGACTGCTGATCTGCCTTACGGTAATGCCTCACCGGTTTTAGCCGCCAAAAAGTTTCTTGGCGATGAGCCTTTTGTTTATCTCTTTGGTGATGATTTTGTCTTGGAGCCCCAGCCCGGCCGCTGCTTAAAAGAGATGCTGGGTATTTTCGAAAAGCATCATCCGGCCGTGGTTTTGGGTGTTCAGGAAGTGCCATGGGAGGAGATCGAGCACTACGGTACTGTCAAATATGATACCGCCTCGTCCATTCCTTATAAAGCGGCGGCCATTTTGGAAAAATTTTCTCGGGATCAAGTCTTTTCTAATTTTGCGGTCTTAGGCCGTTTTGTTATCTCCTCTAGGATTTGGCCCGTTTTGGAAAAAAGAGAGTTGGGTAAAAACAGCGAATCATGGCTGGCTGATATTAACAATAAATTGGCTCAACAAGATGTAGTAATTGCTCAGCCCTTGAAGCATGGCCGGTGGTTAACTACCGGCGACCCTTGGCATTGGTTGCAAACCAATCTCGAGGTTGCCCGGCGCGATCCGCAAATCGGGCCGACGATTAAAGCTTATCTGAATCGATTTTGTTTAAATCAATCTTGATTCCCGGTCCCATGGTAGGGGAGAGAACTGCCTTCAAAATATTGCCTCGGCCGATCGCTGCCATTAGAGCCGCTAAATTTTTTTCGAGAGCTTTTTCGCTGTCCTGCACCTTGCCGATGGTCACATGGATCAGCGGCGCTTTGGCCTCGCTGTGATACTTGGTCTTGCCCGCCAATTTTTTGGCCGTTTCTTCCGGTTTTTCGCTGATCGTGCCGTTTTTCGGGTTGGGCATCAAACCTTTTGGTCCCAAGATTTTGGCGTATTTCACCAGATTGGTCATCTGCGCCGGTGTGGCCACCAGTCCGGTAAAATCAATTTTATTTTTGGCGATTTTTTTAAGCGTGGCCTCGTCAGCCAGGGCGATGACCGTGTTTTTGCCGGTGGGATGAGGAAGTTCGACCTCGCCCTGAATCCCTGCCTCTTTCATGGTTAGGTGGAGATCAATTGATGCATTAAACGAGGAGATTGATATCTTTCTTAATAGTTTGATAGCCTCGTTCAATGGATATAATTTTTTCGGTTCGAGTAATTTTTTCGCGGCCAAATATCTTTTGCCGCGGATTTTTTTGATCTTTTTCGGTGCGGCCTCTTTTTTTATCTTTTCTTTGACCGGCGGTTTTTTCTTGATGACTGCCTTTTTCTTGACGATTTTTTTCTCACCTTTTTTTTCTTTTGCCATTTTTACTCCGTGGTTACCCCCATGCTTCGGGCCGTTCCCTCAACAATTTTTTTAGCCGCTTCCAAATCAAGGGTATTTAAATCGGCCAATTTTTCCCGGGCGATTTCCTCGACTTGCTGGCGGGTTAAGTGACCCATTTTTTCCGTGTTCGGCCTGCCCGAGCCTTTAGCCAAATTCAACTTCTTCTTGATCATGTCCGCCACCGGCGGCAGTTTAACGATAAAAGTAAAGCTCCGATCTTCATAGACGGTGATTACCGCCGGAATTACCTGGCCCTTTTTATCGGCGGTTTGGTCGTTGTAGGCCTTAACAAAATCCATGATCGGCAGGCCGTGCTGACCCAAGGCCGGACCAACCGGCGGCGCCGGCGTCGCTTCACCCGCCTTGAGATTTAGTTTGATGATAGTTTTTACTTTTTTAGCCATAAGATTATTTTTATAATTGTTATATTTTCTGGACTTGCAAAAAATCCAACTCAACCGGCGTCTCCCGGCCGAAAATGCTGATTAATACCCGCAAACTTCCCTTTTCTTCATTGATTGACTCGACTGATCCTAAAAAGTCATTGAATGGCCCGTCGGTGACCTTGACGGCTTCGCCTATACCGAATTCGGTTTTGAACTTCGGCGCCGCCATGCTGGCGAATTTTTGAATCGCCGCGACCTCTTTTTCCGCTAGCGCCGAGGGTTTGTTGCCGGTGCCGATGAAACCGGTAATGCCGTTGGTGGTGCGCACCGTCAGCCACGACTCATCGGTTAAAATCATTTTGATCAGCAGGTAGCCCGGAAAAATCTTTTCTTTGATCGTCTGTTTGGCGCCGGCCCGCACCTGGATTTTTTCCTGCGTCGGTACCAGCATTTCAAAAATCTTGCCGCCCAAATCCATTGTTTCCACTCTCTGCTTCAACTGCTCCGCGACTTTCAGCTCGTGCCCGGAATAAGTGTGGACTACGTACCACTTGGCCCGCGGATCGCTTGTTTCGCTTAAAATGAGATGATTTTTGGTTTTGGTTTTTTCGTTCATTTGGGCATCATCAGGGCCATCACTTTGGTAAAAGTAAAATCCAAGGCGCCGACATACACGCCGACCAGCACCGAGATAAAAACGACAACCCCGGTTAATTTTAGCGTTTCCTGTTTATTTGGCCAAGTGACTTTTTTCAACTCGTCCTGGACTTCATTCAAAAAAGAAAGAGGTGTAAACCTCATGGCCCCGATTCTATCATAATCGCCTCGGGTAATTCAAGGCCAAATTTAACACACTTATTGACGGTCGTCCAGTTGTGTGTATAATCAGGTTATGCCCTTGGATCCACGCAAAAAACGAGTTTTGGCCAGATTTATCTAGAAAAGCAATCTTATGTTGAAAAAGAGAAAAAGCCAGTTGGAATTTAAACTGAAATCTGAAGTGCCGTTGTGATAAAATACCCGCAAGTGAAAAATGCTAAAACCGCTCTCGTTCTTACCAGCCGCACCGGCGGCGGCCACGTCAGCGCCGCTCAAGCTTATGCCTATTGGCTGGGACGGTGGGGCTGGCAGGCGCGGGTGCTGGATGTTTTGCCGGCGATCAACGGCCGTATTACCAATCTTCTCTATCGCGTCCCCAAAACCTACAAACAGCTTTTTGAAATCTCCAACAACGAAAATATTGCCCAAATGATGACCGCCAGTCTGCGCTTGGAGGTTGAGCGGCGTCTCAAGAAACTTGCTCCTGATTATCGCTCTGCTGATTTGGTTATCTCCACCCATCCCTTGCTCCACCCGCGCCGCGGCCGGCGGAAAGTCATGGTTCTTTTGGATCCGGTTGTCCACGCTCTCTATACAGTCAAGCCCCGGCCGGATTACTACTTTTCTTTTTGGCCCGAAGTTCTGCCCGATATTAAACGTTGGGGGATTAGAGTGGCCAAAGTGATTCAAGCCGGGCCGTTGGCGCGGCCGGCTTTTTATCACTCGCCGCGGCTCAAATTGCCGCCGCCGCCCGAATATAAATTGGCTTTGGTGATGGCCGGGAGCGCTTGGATCCATCGGGCGGAAGTTTATTTGGAGTTATTTAAAAATACTTTTAAAAACGAAAAAGTGATTTTTGTTTTTATGTGCGGCAAAAATGCGACTTTTGCCCGGGAGATGACTCGGAAATACCGCCGCTATCCCAATTTTAAGTTTTTGGGCTGGCTGAACGAGGAGGAGGTCGCCGCCTGGATGCGATTGGCGGATTTTGGTTTGGCCTTTTCCTTGGCCCAGATGGGCGTGGAGGCGGGTTTGTGCCAGCTGCCGATTTTTATTTTGCGCTTGATTGAAGGGCAGGAAGACGGCTATCGGGAGGTGATTGAAAATCGCGGCGTGGGAATGTTTTTACCCGGCGATCCGGTCAATCAGGTGGCGCTGTTAAAGATTCTTTATCCGCACGTCAAGCTGTTATTCGGGAAGAATTTGGCTGTTTGGCAAAAAGAGTTGCTTGCCGCGCCGAATCACTTGAAAAAAACGCTTGAGAGGTTATTTTAACTTACTGGTTTCTTTGTGTTCGGTGACTTTGCGGCACTTGCGGCAAAATTTTTTCAACACCAGTTTTTCCGGCACGTTGACTTTATTGCGACTGGTTAAATAATTAGTCGTTTTGCACTCTTTGCAGACCATACCCAAAAGCATCCGATTACCCTTTTTCGCCATGGAGGTATTTTAACAGGGCATTATACCCAAAGCAATAGCCATGCCTTGGCCGATACTTAGTTTGCAGCTAATTCTACCATTTGCCTGAATTATAAAGTCATTTTCGTTCTTTTGCTTGACTGGTTATTTGACTGATCCGGACACGGGGAGTATAATCGGACTTGTGAACGGCTCCAAAGGACAGGCGGGTAGTTTTTGATTGCCGCGAACTGCCTGAAGTTTCCTTGACCGCTTTTTATCACTTGATTTTGGCCGGTTTGGGTGAAAAAGAACTGGTCGATCAATCGGTGCTTTTGTTTGCCCAAAATATTCTGACCGAAAGACTTGCCCGTCAGCTGAAAAATGTTTCTTTGCCTTATCAGCAAATTAATTACCTGCCATTAGGGGAGTTGCCGGTTTTCGACCCGGAGCGTTTTTTGAGTCAATTAAATGATAACGAGCAGGTAATTCTGCGGCAAATTTTTCATCGGCGCTTTACTGTTCGTTCTGAACTTGAAGCTGACTCTGTCACCAGCCGCTCTCTGATGAATTTTTTCTATCGGGAAAGCGGCAATGGGGGCGAGTTGGAAGAGACGGCCGGCCGCTTTTTCTTTGAAGGCGAAGAGATTACGGCTCATCTCTCTATTTCCCAGCAAAAATTACTGGCCGGTTTACTCGTCGCGCCAGGCCGTTTGGTTAAAAAAGACCAGGGGATAATTTTTGAGAAAAAAGCAGCTGATCATGCCCCTATTAATAAAGCCGATCAAAAGACTTTGTTTTTTACCCCCTTGTGCCAATCCGGCTTATGCCTATTGGTCGGTTTATTGTCAGAGTCGATTGGTCGGGCACTGTGGTTTGAAATATATTGATGAAGTTAAAAAGACGGCCAGTTTGGGTGATGTCCTGACGCCTTATCTTTTGTGGGGTAAAATCGGCAAAAAAGCGGGGCTTAAAAATACTTTATCATCATCCCAATGCCAATAATTTATTGGAGCGCGAGGCTTTGGCCAAAGTCGGTTTTCGCCTTCTGCCGGGCAACGAAGCGAAGACGATATTGTCGTTTTACCCCTGACCGGCAATATAATTTTCCCTGCTATTCTTCTTTCTTTTGAGAAAAAAGGCGCGAGAAGTCGTTTGGTTTTTTCTAAACAGGACAACAGTAATCAGGACGCTTGATGACAATTGGACGTTGGTGCGAGCTAATTGGACAAGCGAAACGAGGTTTATTTTGCCTCTTTTCTGTGCTAGAATCAGGCTGAAGTTGATTAGCCAGGATGGCGGAGTGGTCAATCGCAACAGTCTGTAAAACTGTCGCCGCAAGGCTACCTAGGTTCGAATCCTAGTCCTGGCACTCGTGCCCTTGTAGCTCAGTTGGTAGAGCGCGAACTTGGTAAGTTCGAGGTCTCCGGTTCAATTCCGGACGAGGGCTCCAGAATTTGACTTTCGGATTTTTGACCAGCCATTTCGTGGGCGGCGCACAGCGCCGCCCATTGATTTTGGGGGTTTCCGCGCGCGTCGCGCGCGGCCAAGCGGAGGTTCGAGCCGAACACTTGTTCGGCAGCAACCTTTTTCTCTAAAAGGTTGCTATCCCTTGCGGTTTTCTCAAGATTTAAAGCGACTTTTATCCATTCTGCCATCGGTTCGAGCCAATCATTCTGCTTTTGTTTAAGTTTGATATTTTGCTCGTCCAGCGACTTTTTTTCAGATAATAGTTTTGTTTGTATGACTTTGATTTTTTCTTGCGATTCTTGAACAAAAGCAGAAACGGATTGAGCGGATTGTGTTTTATCTTTTTCCAGCCGGATTTGTAGTTTTTTCGCCCAATCTGGCCGCAAAGAAAATTTTTGAAGCAAGAAGGAAATTTGCTTATCCAATTTTTCTTGGCGAATACAGGATTCGGGGCATTTGATTGATTTATTTTTCTTGGTGCAATGGTAATAAATATAGTGGTGCTCATTTCCATAAGTACCGCAACGCAATAATCCACAGAAAACTTGTGGTTCAATTTTTGTTTTATGCCTTGGCCTTCCTCTCTGCTTCAAAATCTTCTGAACTTTATCAAAAAGTTTCTTTGCGATGATTGGCTCGTATTTGCCTTCGTGTATTTCTCCGGCATAGCGGAATAATCCACAATAAAACGAATTTGAAAGGATAAAAGTCGTTCTTGTTATGTGGATTTTCTTTCCGCTTTTTGAAACGATTTTGCTTTGCGCCAAAAAGTCGGAAATATCTTCTAGCCGATGATTACCCTCGGCGTATAATTCAAACGCTTGGCGAATAATTGGAGCGCGCTTTTTGTCCACGACAACAGTTTTAACGCGCGAGTCATTAAGATAGCCAACCGGAGCAAGCGACGGATATTCGCCCCGCCTTACTTTTTGGCGCAAACCCCGTTTCGTGTTTTCGGAAAGAGAATCCACATAGTATTTGCTTTGCCCAAAAGCGAGGGTGGGCACGAATTCGGCGGGTTGGCTGGCCGCGCCCGCCCCCGCGGCCAGCAATTTGTACGGGAAATGCAAGCAAAATTCGGTCTTTTAAAAAGTAAAAAGAACATGTGCAAAAATTTTAAACACAACAAACCATAACAACTGCCATGAAATATATTGGATATTGTCGAAAATCAACGGATGAGAAAGATAAACAAGTGCTGTCTATTGATCAGCAAATTTCAGAATTAAAGGAGTTTGCCCAAAAAGAAAACCTTGAAATTGTTGATTTTCTGACTGAAGCTCAAACTGCAAAAGTTACAGGTAGACCCGTATTTAACAGTTTAATAAAAAGAGTAGAAAAAGGTGAGGCTCAGGGTATCGTTTCGTGGAATCCGGATCGTTTAGCCAGAAATTCAATTGACGGTGGAACAATAATTTACCTACTTGATACAGGTGAGCTTCAGTCATTAAAGTTTCCAA
>JBDRBL010000023.1:0-4543 GCA_043822685.1 Candidatus Shapirobacteria bacterium | reverse complement strand
ACTCCTTGATTTCCAATTTTTTTATCAAATCCTCAATTCTTTTTTTTAACTCATCCATATAATAAATTTTTTATTCCTTTAATAAATCCTCGCAAAGTTCTTGGTAAAGCTGTTTTTTAACCGCCTTTAATTGGTCTTCCGGCAATTTCCTGATCGTTTCCATTAATTGATCGCCAACAGGCTCTCCACTTTTAACGGCTGCTCCCAACAGTCTCATGATCTCACTTTGCAAATTACTCCCTAAATCACGCCAACCCATCGCCCTTACTCTTGGCGCCGCCCTTATCAAAACCAGTACCGTGATTAGCAAGATCATCGCTCTTATCAATCTTCCCATCTCGCCTTGATTATCCCATTTCTTCGCTCCCGCCGCAATCTGCTATAATTTTAAGCAATGTTAATTGGCGCCCACGTTTCCATCGCCGGCGATCTCCTCAATGCTTTGCGTCAAGCTCAAAAATTTAACCTTAACTGCCTGCAAATTTTTTCCAGCCCTCCCCGCAATTGGCAAGGACCCCATTACTCTCCTAAAATTCTCACCAATTTTCGCCAGCTGGCAAAAAAGTTTCGGATAAAACCAATTTTTGTTCACGCCAAATACTTGATCAATCTCTCGAGTGAAGATCTCTTAATTCAAAAAAAATCAATCGCTTCCCTAAGTGAAGATTTACTTTTTGCTCATGCGATTGGCAGTGCCGGGGTAATTTTTCATCCTCATGCCCAAAACCAAATTAATCTAGTTCAAAACATTCTTCGGATTTTGAACCAAAGTTCTGCCGGCACCTTCCTGATTTTGGAAAATTCGGCTCAAATTCATCTCGACGTTATTGGTTCCATTATCCAAAAGGTTAATCACCCGCGCTTAAAATTCTGCCTCGATACCGCCCATCTTTTTGAAGCCGGCTACGACTTAAATAACCCGGCTGTTCGAAAAAATGTTCTTGTCGAAATTGACCAGCAGATCGGTCTTGCCAATTGGCTGGTCATTCACGCCAACAATTCTCAAACTAAAATCGACTCTCATCACGATCACCACGCCAACCTCAAGGAAGGCCTCTTAAAACCTGATGTTTTTACCTTTTTTCTCAACCATCCCTTTTCCCAACGGCTGCCGTTTATCCTGGAAACACCCGATAATCTCAACGACACCTCAATTCTTCCCCAATTAAAAACCCCGAGTCAATGACCCGGGGTTTTTCCGTCAGTAAAAATTACCAACGTCCTTGACCGCGATCACCACCTTCTCCGCCCCAAGACTTCTCCTTGGGTGGACGCGCCACATTAACAATGATCGCCCGAGCGAGATCGTCCTCCCCAAAGTTTTGGTTATGGAACATCTGAACCGCTTTCTCGGCATCCGCCTGGTTGGCCATTTCCACAAAACCAAAACCACGCGACCGGCCGGAAAACTTATCCACAACTACTTGAGCCGAAACAACCTGGCCGGCAGCAGCAAACTTTTGACCTAACTGGTCACTCGTTGCTCCATAGGGCAAATTTCCCACGTACAGCTTAACTGGATTCACTACTTTTCACCCCCTTTTACTTTTTATCTGGTCCGGAAGACTTTTCTGGAGATATGCCAAATTAGCCCGATAACCAACTAACCTTTAAACGAAAGTATTATATCACACCTCGCCAAAAATTTTAACCTCAAAAACTTCGAGGCTGATTGCGGGGTCTTTATAGCAATCTTTGGCCAAACCCGCTTTTTGGGAACACAGCTGGCCCAAAAACTCTTCCAAGCCCCAGCCAGTCTCCTCTGCCACTTGAGGCAAAAAAGTGCCGGAGCGATAACCCTTTTGAACAACCACCCCGTGTTTACCCAGCTGAATCTTTCGCCAATCACCAATCTTTTTTTTGGCCGTCATCACTGAAATTTCAATCTTAAGCTCTCCCAACTCCCGGGCAGTTACAGGCAAAAAACGCCGGTCTCGAGTCGCCGCCGCGATTGCCATCTCTTGAATCACCCAATAAAGCGGTTTCCGCGGTTCAAATTCGCCGAGGCAGCCGCGCAACTCACCCTTCTTCCGCAGGGTAACAAAGGCCCCTTGAAATTGAAGCAATTCTGCATTCTGCGGCGCGATTGCCGGTATCCGGCCATATTTTAGATACTCGACCAAGGTTTTCCGGGCAAGCAACAAAGCCTCTTCCCGAAAAGAAACTTTTTTATCCCAGCCGCCAATTGCCGCATAACCCACCACTCTTGATTTATCCCCGCTGACATCCCCGGAGTTTTCTGACTTAATCTCTTGAAAATCAATCGCTAGAAACTGCCCCACTTTTAAGGCTACTTTTACCGCCTCCCTGCCGCAAGCCGCCCCGGCGGTCAACCCCTGACCCTTCTTCTTTAAGATTATTTTTATCGTCTCTTCATCCTTTTCTTTAGCCTCCCGCCAGGAAAGATAGTGAGACAAGTCACTGCTAACGACTAAGAGCGTCCTATCGTCCCAATTCCGAGCAATTCTTTGCGCCAGATCATCAGCCAACTGATCTGAAGTTTGACTTAATAAAATCGGCACTACCTTAAACTTTTTTAAAACTTTTTGTAAAAAAATCAACTCCATTTCCAGAGAGTGTTCTTCCTGATGAGCATTAATATCTCCCCTGATTTGCTTGTCCTTCGCCAAAATCGCTTTTGCCAGCTTCTCGTCCACCGCCACTTTTCCCAACGGTGTTTCCCAAACCCCTTGATCATAAACTGCCGCGTGATCAAACCCGATTCGGTGACTGACGCCTAAAAGAATCACGCGGGAATAATCCTGCCCTTCAACCTGTTTAAAACCGGCCGCGGCGGTCCGGCCGGAAAAAACAATTCCGGCGTGAGGCACAATTAAAATCCTCACTTTACCCTCAATCGGAAATTTGTCGGCTTGGCGAATTAAAGCGGTAATTTGGCGATCAAGCTCCTCACGATTGGCCGGATAAAAACTGCCCGCCACCGCCGGTTTTCTAACTAAAGAAAGCGTTGTCGTCATTGGTTAAGCGCCTTCACCCTTTCTTCCCCAGCTCCTTTCCTGATCATCTCCTCAACCTTTCTTTTTGCTTCCTCTAATAATTCCTTTGATTTTTTTCTGGCTTCGTGAGATTTTTTAACCAAATCGGCAATTTTTTGCTGGGTATTTTTTGGCAAAACCGGAACAAGTAAGCTCTTTATCTGTTCTGGCTTCCAATGAGCAATAACCGAACCCCCAGAATCTTGTTCGACTTGCATTTGACCAGCGACAGAATTTATATAAAGGGATAAAAACTCTGGATCAATCTCACTCTTCGCCTTAAGTCTTAAAACCCCGCCTGAAATTATCCCACTAACCGGTTCTTTAATTGTGTAGACCACACCGGGTGTGGCATCTTTTGTGAGCAAAATCTCACCAACCTTCGGTTCAAAACTCTGCTTTAGCTGTTGATAATTATCCTCACTCAAGTATTTTTGATCCTTTTCTTCGATTCCAAATTTAGAAACACTACTTACTCTAATAAAAACTTTTCCTTCTTCTTGATATGCTTCCCTTCCCGGCTCAAAACCTTTCTTCATTGAAACTAAATCACCAAGCGGTTTTGCATTTTTATTCTTAATAGCTTGTATCAACCTACTATATTTTGGTTGAAAATATTCCGGGTCTGCTCGATGAGCAAATCTTAGTTCGGAAAGATTGACCTCGTAAAATAAATCGTCCTCGATTTTGTAGTCTTTTAACCCCAACTCCTCTAAAAGCAATTCTTCAGCCCGCAAATAATAATCTTTTGATTGACTGAGTAATTTTCTTGATTCCTCTACGAAGATGGATATCTCATTTTGTTTTTCCAGTGGAGGTATGTAAATCATCAGAGACTTTAAATCTTCTATATTTAAACCAGTCTGTACTTGACCTCTAGCGTTTCTTAAAATCAACCCCCTACCATATTTGGAGTTTAAATAAGCTAACAAATAGAGAGCATTTAATTCACCTGCCCGAAAAATTGTACTTTTACAACTAAAAATTGAGGGTAAATCGTTTTTACTTACAATAGCAACATTACCGAGAGTGCCAACAACCGATAATAATAAATCATTTTCCCGTAAAGAATATTTTTTGAGTCTGTCAAAATCATCCTTGGGCATATAAACATTGTCATCATTCAGTACAAAAAACGGCTTCACGTCTTTGCCTCTTAGATAACGATATTCGTTATCACTTGTATAATTTTCAATATTAAACTCAGAACCAAAAGGACCCGTTATAAATTCGCCCTTTAATTCACCCCATTTCTTAAACAATTTTGTTTCAAGAATATTTTTCTCTAAAGAGAGATATTCCGGCTGAAAATATTCCGCATCCAGCCGTCGCGCACCTTCGAGTTGAGATTTTTGAATAATAGAAAAAGTCATAATAAATGTTTTATTTCAAACATAGGAACAGAGCGTACTCTGTTTTTTTTATCCCTATATCTTAAGTATATTGGCGTTGAATGACTGTGGGGAAGAAGTGACATAAAACCAACGATCTTGTTCGTTTTCTTATGAAATAGTGGGCCACCTGAAAATCCAATACATGAAGTATAG
>JBDRBL010000022.1:0-5895 GCA_043822685.1 Candidatus Shapirobacteria bacterium | reverse complement strand
AGAAAACGATTTTTGACGAGGGAAAAGCGAAAAATGGTCCGTGTTCAATCCAGCAAACTTTATAACCCATCAAGCGCAAAAACGGCGTCAACACCAGCTTTTCATTCGCCCCCTGCAAAACAATTAAATTTAATTTTATCTTTTTTTGTATCTTCCCTATTGCTCTCATCCAAAAGTAGAGATACTTGGGCAAATTAAAAACTAATCTTACCAAATCTTTTTTGGTGCCCGCTTCTTGAATAAAAAAGGGCGCGATTTTACCGCCCAAGCCCCGCAAATTGGTTAACAAAATCAGGTTGTCTTGAGGAAAATATTTTTTAAAACCGGCAATTAAATTTTGGTTGTATCTTTCGGCTCCGCCAATCGCCGCTCCTGTTCTGATCAGCAAAATGTTCATTAAACCCGAGTATATCGCTTTTTTTCGCTCTTGACAAAATTTTTTAATTTAAGTTAAAGTTATTCCAGTGATCCTGTCCAAGTTGCTTAGACCCTTAAACTTTTTTACTTTTATACTTCTGTTTTTATTTCTGCTCCCATCCCCCGCTCTCGCCTCCTTCACCAAATCCCCAAACAACCCTGTTTTTTCAGGCAAACAAGGATCGTGGGATCTTCAACACGTAGCTAATCCATCAGTAATAATCGAAAATGGAAAATATAAAATGTGGTACATGGGCCAAAGCGGCCAAGGATGGAAAATTGGTTACGCAGAATCAGTGAATGGTACTAATAATTGGGAAACTCTAAGCTCCCCAATAATTACTCCGATTCAAAGTGTGAATTGGGACAAAACAGAGAAAGAGGTTGGTCACCCTTGTGTTCTTCATGTACCAGGTAAAAACTATGAAATGTGGTACGTTGTTGTTAGTCCAATCTGGCAATCCGGACCCGATAGATTCAGGTTAAGATACGCCACTTCAGAAAACGGAATAAATTGGAATATTCATCAAAATTACGTAATGACAGGGACTTCAAACTTTTGGGATAGTGGGGGAATAAATAGAGGAGTTTCGGTTATTTATGATAACGGTCTTTACAAAATGTGGTATACAGGTGTCGACAATTGGAATAATTGGAAAATAGGATATGCAACGTCAATCAATGGGATAAATTGGCAAAAAAACTCTAGCCCTGTGATACTACCGACCAAAACTTGGGAATTAACTTTTTTGAGCTATCCGTTTGTTAGAAAAAGTGGGGATAAATATGAAATGTGGTATGCAGCAACACAAAACGACACAGCTACAAGTATTGTATATGCAACATCAACTGACGGAATAAACTGGAACGATAAGCCAAGCAATAAAAATCCGGTGATAACAATAAGTTCAGGATTTGACAGTAATTTTGTAATTACTCCGTGGATAACAACTGAAAATAACATAAATCGACTTTGGTATTCCGGCTATAATGGCCGGTGGAGCATTGGTTACGCGGAGGAGATCCCGCCGGAAAAAATCGTTCTCCTGCCGGGTCTGGGCGCCAGCTGGAATCACGAAAACATCGTTTTGGGCATTGATAGGCCCAATTCCGAGTGGTACGCCACGCCCTTTGTCCACACCTACGACGGCTTCATTCAAACTCTTAAAAATCTCGATTACCGGGACAGCGGCGGCGAGCAAAATCTTTTTATTTATTATTACAACTGGACCAAGCCGTTAGACCAATTAGCCGGCGATTTTAAAAGTTATCTCGAAAACACGGTCAAACCGGCCAGCGGCGAAAAGATCAATCTTGTCGGCCACAGCCTTGGTGGTCTAGTCGCCCGCACCTACGCTCACAAATACTCCCCCATTTTTATCAACAAGATCATCACTGTCGGCTCGCCCCATCAAGGATCAGCGAAAACTTACTACCTTTGGGGCGGCGGCGATTTGGCCAAAGCCGTTTCCGGCTGGCAAGCCGTCGCTCTGGGCCTGCTTTTAAACATCCGCCAGCCGTATTACACCACCAAAGCCGATGCGGTCAGAAACGTTGCTCCGATCATCAAAGATCTTCTCCCTACCGGTGACTATCTCAAACAAAATAGCCAAATTCTCTCGACTGCCTCTCTCCCCCTGCAAAACACCTATCTTTCTGCTCTTAATCTTTTAAGCGATCTGAACAATCTAAACGCCCTAGTCGGCAAGATCTCTAACAGCACGCTCCGTTTTATCGAAATCACTCCCCAAGAGTGGTACAACAAAATTCTCGAACGCTGGCCCAACGGCACGCCCACCGGCCAAAACGAAGAGTTTGATTGGGGCGATACTACCGTCCTTTCTTCCAGCGCTCGCTACGGCCGAAATATTTTTGAACTCGCTGACTTAAAACACGGCGAGCTGATCGAAAAAGAGGCGGGGCAAAAAAAGATTTTGGAGATTTTAGGCCTGTCAACCGGCAATGTTGCTATTATTCCTACTGAAGATTTCGCCAACACTTTGATTTTTCAACTGGCCTCGCCCGCCACGTTGACCGTCGTTGATCCCAACGGTCAGGAAATCACAGGTAACAAGCTTTTGGTTATTCCCCATGCCGCCAACGGCGATTATTCGGTTAAAGTTACCGGCACGGCCGACGGCAGTTACACCCTATACGCCGGACAGATCAAAGACCAGCAGGAGAGCTGGCTCAATTTATCGGCCGCCACGGCCGCGAATCAACAGGATACTTATACTTTGAGTGTTCCCGATCAAGTCCAGCTTGCTTTGACTGACAATCTGGCAGTGATTGACCAAAATGATGCTAAAACTAAAATCAATCAGCTCAAAGACTACCTCGCCTCGGCCAATCTGCCCGCCAGCACCCGGCGATCAACTCTCGCTTCACTCAACACCATTCTGCGCGCTTACGACCGTCGCCAATATGAAAGCGCCATTCTCGCTCTCTATCAACTGCGCGTCCGCCTCACCGACCGCGCCGTTAAAAACAAAATTCTGGACATCATCACTCCTCTGGAAAACGTTTATGTCCGCTCCCGAACCGGCAGTTATTCAACCGCTAAACTGACGAAGGAAAAAGCTCTGGCGCAAAAATACTTTGACCAGTTGGAAAACAAGTTAAAAAGCTCGAGTAAGGCCAATAAAGACCATGCCTGGCTGTGGGAGAAAACCAAAGAGAAGCTTCAAACTGCCGATACCCAAAGCAATTACGCCGCCCATATTCGCTACACGGGCGTCCAGTATCTCTCACAGGAAGGCTTGCGGCTGTTAAAATAAGTCTTGACAAGCAATTTCTTTTTCTGTTATGCTCAAAACGTAATGAAAAAGTTCTGCCCTTGGTTTCTCTCGCTTGTTTTTTTTGCTCTCTCCGTTTTGCCTGTTTCCGCTGAAGACGGCACGACCAGCGCCCGCGAAAAAGTCATTCAGGAACGCGAACAGCTTCGCACCGAAACCCAAGCAAAGATACAAACCGCCCGTCAGGAATTTCAAACCAAAATGGCGCAGATCAAAGACACCCGCAAGCAGGCTTTGGTGGAAAAAATTGATCAAAAAATTGCCGTTTTAAACAAAAATCGAGCGGCTTTGATGTCCGGACATTTGGAAAAACTGACGGCGATTTTGACTCGCTTGGAGACCAAGGCGCCCGATTTAGCGGAAATTGCCGCGGCCAAAAAGGCGATCGAGACGGCCCAAAATGCCGTAACGCTTCAAGCGGAAAAGCAATACACTGCCCAAATTACCACGGAAGAAGCTTTGCGCGCCAATTTAGGCAGTCAGGTCAAGACTTTGGAAACCGATCTCAAAACCAACCGCCAATTAATTCAAGCCGCCCGTCAATCCGTCACTTTGGCTTTACAAGCAGTTAAAAAGTTAGGAGGCACCAGTGGACAACCAAGTTCTAGTCCCGCCCCAGCCGCCGATAACTGATCAACCGCCGGTAACAGAACCGGTGCCAGTACCAGCACCGGACCAGCCCGTCGCCGCCGAGCCGGTCAGCGACAACACGCTCGTTTTAAATGATGAACTGCCCAAATCCGGGGTTAAAAACTGGCTGTGGCTGATTTTACTGCTCGCCTTGATCATTCTGATTGGCGTGCCGATTCTGATGGTGCAGGTAATGAAACCCTCGCCTCCGGCGACTCCCGTGGCGCAAACTTCCCCCACGCCGACGCTGACACAGACAACCTCCTCCCCCACGCCGACGCTCGGCAGTACCCGAATTGAGGACATCGAAAAAGACTTGCAGGCTCTCCCCACGCTCGCTCCCGCCGACACCAGCGATCTAAACACCGATCTACAAGGATTGTAAACAGAAAACTCTATAAAACAGAGTTGTTACAAAATAACTAAACAGCAAAAATTAGCTGCTCTGTATGAAAATTTGTGTTTCCGCTAAAATCTTGAGTGAAGATTTTTTTGGTCTTCTTGTTATCTTTTTTTTGCGTTCCATGTTTAATATGACACTCAATTTCCCTGCTTTTACAAAAATCGCTCACAATTTCAGCGCAATCTTCATAAAAACCACTATTTTCTTTAAATTGACTTGAAATGGTGTTGTAATTTAGTTTTCCAAATATAATCTTGTCAGCAAAAGAAATGCTTTCCAAAACACCTAATAAATCTTGCTCTATTAAATTAGGCGTAGGATATGGTTCCATACTAATCCAAGTTTTCAACCCATTTTGATGTAAATACTTCAAGGATTCTATTCTGTCTTCATATGGGGCTGAAAACGGTTCAAATCTTTTCTTAAAATCGCTCTCCAGCGAAACAAGGGTAATACCATATTCATTATTTTCACTATATTTTTGTGTATCAACCAACATTTTTGGATAAATCCCCTTAGTTAGTGTCGTACAACGAATGTTGTCTTTACTTAATCTTGCAATTATCCTTAACGTTAAATCAATAACTTCAGGCTGTTTATACATAAAGGGGTCGGTGCTAAAGCACAGGTGTACAAATTTAATTTTATGTTTATATCTTGGTATCTCCCTATCCAATAATTCTAAAGCGTTTGCAACAATTTTTGGTTTGATCCAATCCTGATATTCTTTAATAATCCCGCATCTTTTTTTCATCATCATTGCATAACAGGGATATCGGCAACCATGTGAGCAGCCCTCAACGTGATTTAGACAATAATCAGCATACTCAACATTGCTTTTGTAAAGGAGACTTTTCCTGTAAATCTTGGGCAGATTTTTCATAATTTTATGATGCTTTATCTCGGTTTAAAAATAACCAGATCTGATTCAATGATTCCACATTTTCTTTTTCTCCCACCCACTTCTATTTTAATCTTTCTTTCTTTCTCAAAGCATTGTAACACTTTTTTTATCTCTCTTTCTCTAGATGGAACTAAATCTATTATATAATCTAACAATTTTCCGTATGGGATTGTGAATCCTGCAAAATTTGCAAATAGGTATTCCTCCCAATCTTGTTTTTCTTCTTCAATAAACAAATCAAAAGCAAGTTGTCCCCCAGCTTTTCCTTTATATTCTAGATTACCCAAATTAAATTTCGCGAAACTATCTTTCATTAAAATGCAACCCTTTCTATGATTACACAAGTGAAAAAGATAATAAAATGGCATATTTTTGTCAGGAAATCTGAGTCGGAAAGGATATACAAACTCTGAAAACTCTTTACAACGGAATCTAAACAAATCAATTAGTGATTGTTCTTTTTTATTAGTCCTCTCGTCAGCATATTTTCTCCAGTGTTCACAACCAAACAATTCATTAAAGTGTTTTTCTAACCTTGGATAACTAACCCACCTTTGAATAGCATTGTACATAAAATTCAACAAGATCTCCGATTTTTTATGTTCCATTATTCTTTTTATCGTCTTTAATTTAATTTGTGAGTAGCCGAATGGATCAATTAAAAAGAAAGTTGGTGCTAGGTTTTTCACCTCATCTAGAAGTTTGTTAATATTTTCATCAAAATCTCCATTTAAAAAATTTATATT
>JBDRBL010000021.1:0-50459 GCA_043822685.1 Candidatus Shapirobacteria bacterium | reverse complement strand
GGCCGAAAAGACCATTGGTAAACAAGATATCCTCCGATAATTAAAACACCAATAATTCCAATTAAAATATAGTTTTTCATACTCATATTATTATTAAGTTTAACAAATTATATAAACGTTTGTAATGTAAGGGCTCGGGCTCGAATTTCACTTAACTCGTTATTATACGAACTTT
Organism: Candidatus Shapirobacteria bacterium; assembly: GCA_043822685.1. Classification (GTDB taxonomy): domain Bacteria; phylum Patescibacteriota; class Microgenomatia; order PFEM01; family JBDRBL01; genus JBDRBL01. Next base: position 50,284 of record JBDRBL010000021.1, on the reverse strand, counting down.
TTGTTCATTTTAACACCTTTTAACACTTTCTCTTTTAATTTCCGCGCTTCTCCCTGATTATGTTATCGTGTTTTAAAACATGATAACATTACTGAACGACTTTGATCTTTCTCTTTTTGAACCAATTGATCGCGAGCAGCCAGGTAGTAATTTTCCAGCATCATGACACTTTTGGCCAATTCGCCAACTTGTTTAGTCAATTCAATCATACAGCCTTCGATCCCCCAAGGTCGCTGCTCGACGGTTGCAAAAGTTTTGATGACTTGATTAGTTTTCTGGATAATGTTTTTCATAATAGTGTTATACTAAAAAAGATGAAGAAAATCTACTGGTTGTTGATCGTGATGGTGGCCCTAGCAGTAGGGCTAACGGTCTGGCAACGTATGGGTAAATCTATTGCCCCTCCGGTTCCAAAATCAATCGAGGAGATTAAGAGTTTCCAAAGTGAGGCAGAATTTCAGGAATATTTAGCCAAGGCTAGACAATTGGGAACGGGTGCTTTGGGAATGGGGCAAACGATGAATCGCTTGGATATGGCCAGTGAGGGCGTGGTTGCTTCTGCCCCGCGAGTTTCAGAAACCAATGTGCAAGTTAAGGGGATTGATGAACCGGATATCGTCAAAACCGATGGGAAAAACATCTATCTGTCCAGTCAAAGTGATCGGGTTTATCTTCAAATGATGCCACCCTATCCGTTGCCAGAAGCAAAAACCCGCATTATTCAGGCTCTGTCGCCGGAAAAATTGGCGCAACTTTCCCAAATTGACTTGAATGGCGAATTGTTGCTGGCCAAAGATACGCTGATAATTTTGGGTGAGAAAAAAATTACCGCCTGGAATGTTAATGGCGCCACGTCTCCACAACAAAAATGGCAATTAGAAATTAAAGAAAATCACCAAACGATAACGGCGCGCTTGTTTCAAGATAAAATTTATCTGGTCGGCCGCGATCAAATCAACGACGAGCATCCTTGTTTATTGGAGCCGTTAAAGGGCCAAGTGATTGATTGCGTCCAGATTTATCATCCCGTGGAACCAGCCGTCGCCGAAGTGGTTTACAGCTTGATGGTAATTGATCCTTTGACCGGTAAAGTTGAAAAAAGTTTGGCGCTCTTGGGTTCCAGCGGCCACAGTGTAACTTATTTTTCGGGCGAAAATTGGTATTTAACTTATCCGCGCAATCTTGGTCAATCAGAAATTACTTTGGGTTTTTTTGCCACGACTGGTCGAGGTTTAATTTCGGCGGGTGTTTGGGCAAAATTGCAAAAACTGCAAGATTACGATTTATCGGATCAGGCCAAACAAGTGGAGATTCAGGAAATTCTGCGAATTTATCAAAATGATTTGAAGTGGCAAAATGATTTTAACAACCGGATGCAGAATTATTCCCAAGAGCACCAGCGGGAGTGGGAAAAGACGGGCATTGTCAAAATTGCTCTGACGAGTTTTCAAGTAAATGCAGCAGGAAGTGTTCCCGGCCAACTCCTAAATCAGTTTGCCCTGGACGAATATCAAAATTATCTGCGAGTGGCGACCACCGTGGGTAACAATGCCAATGATGTCTATGTTTTGGACCAGAAGCTAAAAATTGCGGGCCAGATTGTAAATTTGGGCTTGACCGAGCGGATTTATGCAGTGCGGTTTATCAATGATAAAGGCTATTTAGTTACTTTTCGCCAAACTGATCCGTTTTATGTTTTGGATTTGAGTGATCCGGCCAAACCCGTCAAAAAGGGCGAGTTAAAAATCCCCGGCTACTCCGGTTATCTGCATCCTTTGGCAAAAAATTTAATTTTGGGTATAGGCAAAGAAGGCAATGAGGTTAAAGTTTCTCTGTTTGACGTCAGTAGTTCAGCCGACCCTTTGGAGTTAGACAAGTATTTATTACAAGAATATGACACTGAAATTCTGCAAACCCATCATGCTTTTTTGCAGGATGAGAAACACCAAATCTTTTTTGTTCCGGGTAATCTTGGCGGTTATGTTTTTGGTTATCAAGGTAATCGCCTGGAACTGTTAAAAGCGGTTAAAGGCAATAGTATTCGCCGTGCGCTGTATCTTGATGACTATTTGTATTTGGTGGGCGAGCGGGAAATCACCGCTTTTTCGGAGATTGACTGGCAAGAAATAGGGAAATTAAGTTGGTGATTGTCGATAACAAACCCTATCGAAGATCAATTCGTTTGAAGACTTGGGATTATTCAACCCCTTGGTATTACTTTGTCACCATTTGTACCCATGAGAAACATAATTTGTTTGGCCAGATTCAGAAACGCCAAATGGTTTTAAATGCTTGGGGAAAAACGATCGAAACGATTTGGTGGTCATTACCCAAACATCATCATGTGGAATTGGATCAATTTGTGATCATGCCCAATCATGTTCACGGAATATTGATTTTGTCCGTTTGTAGGGGCATTGCGTGCAATGCCCGAGATGATAAACAAAATAATATCCAGACGGGTTTTGCACGCAAAACCCTTACAAGAGAAAACAGATTTGCTCAGGTGATAGCAGGGACGTTATCGTGCGTAATTCGTTCATTTAAATCGGAATCCACCAAACAAATTAGGAAACAAACAGAAAATGATTATCCCGTCTGGCAACGTAATTATTACGAACACATTATCAGGAACGAGAAAGAATTAGAACAAACCCAAAAATATATTCACGATAATCCCCAGAATTGGGAAGAGGATGAGGAGTTTAGAGATTAACGAGGCAGAATTTTAATAATTACGACGGACACGAGTAAGATAACCAAAATTGTGGCAATTATTATCATCACTGATGAAAATACACCTCGTTTTAACCATTTTATTTGTTCTGATGGAATGTTAGACATTTCGTTTAACCTCCTTTCAATGTGATTATAACAAGTAGGGGCATTGCGTGCAATGCCCGACATGATAAACAAGATAATTTCCAGACGGGTTTTGCACGCAATGCCCCTACCGTGCATCCGTTTAAAAATGTTATACTAAAAAAGATGAAGAAGTACGACTTGGATAATCTGCCGCCGGAGTTAAAGGAGTTTGCCCGGGAGATGCTGGCGCGGCTGGAGCGGATGGAGAAATCGGAGATTTACTCGGCCGAATACGAACGCACCAATCATTATTTGGACTGGATTACCGCTCTGCCTTGGGATAAGCGCTCGACGGATCATTTAGATTTGGATGAGGCGCAAAAGATTTTGGATAAAAACCACTATGGTTTAAAGGAGATTAAAGACCGGATTTTAGAATATTTGGCGGTTTTAAAACTGCGGCAGGGAGGCAAAATGGCCCGGGCGCCGATTTTGGCCTTTTTTGGCTTGGTCGGTACAGGTAAAACGACAATTGCTTATTCCATCGCCGAGGCGATGGGGCGTAAGCTGGTGCGGGTACCCTTGGGCGGGATGGGTGATCCCTTGGATTTGCGGGGTCAATCACGCCAGCGGCCGGAGGCTGAGCCGGGCTTGATTGTCAAGGCCTTGCGGCGAGCCGGGACCAAAAATCCGGTTATTTTACTTGACGAGATTGATCGGGTCACCGAGGAAGGGCGCAGTAGTATTATGGGTGTGCTGGTAGAGCTTTTGGATCCGGAGCAAAATATGGCTTTTCGGGATCATTTTATTGATTATCCGCTTGATTTATCCGAGGTTTTGTTTGTGGCGACGGCCAATAACTCGACCAATATTGCTACGGCGGTGCTGGATCGCCTGGAGCCAATGCAGATGCCGTCATATACAGACGAGGAGAAGATTACTATTGGCCGGGATTTTGTTTTGCCGCAAGTAATGGCGGAGTCGGGATTAAGCAAGGAGGTAATCAAAATTGATGATGCGATTTGGCCCAAAATTGTCCGGCCGCTGGGTTTTGACGCCGGGGTTCGAACACTGGAACGGACAATCAACGGTGTTTGCCGCAAAATTGCCCGCCTGATCATTGAAGGCAAGGGAAAAAAGTTTATTTTAACTACGGAAAATATCAAAGATTTTTTGCCCCAGTGGTAAAAACATGACGCGAGAAGAAAAACAGGCGCACTTAACCCAAATTGCCCAAAAAGTAGGGGTTTGCCGGAAGTGTTCTTTGTGGCGGGGGACGACTCAAGGAGTATCGGGAGAAGGGGATCCCGAAGCAAAAATAATGTTTATTGGCGAGGGACCGGGTTTTAATGAGGATCGGTTGGGACGGCCCTTTGTGGGGCAAGCGGGTAAATTACTTGATCAATTATTGGATACAATTAGTGTTCGAAGACAAGATGTGTTCATTACCAATGTGGTTAAACATCGGCCATCGGATAATCGTGATCCCCTGCCGATAGAAATGGAGGCTTGCGGCCGATATCTGGACGAGCAAATTGAAATCATCGAGCCGAGGATAGTTGTTACTTTGGGGCGTTTTTCGATGAATAAATTTTTGCCGGGTGAATATATCTCGCGGGTACACGGTTTGGCGCGGTACGTGGATTTCGGAGGCAGAAAAATGGTGGTGCTGCCGATGTATCATCCGGCGGCGGCCTTGAGGAATGGAGCGGTGATGTTACAATTGCAGGAGGATTTTAAAAAAATAATGACGTTGCTGGGGGAAAAGGCTGATCCGGGTGATCAAACCGGCGACAGGGCGGAAGAAGAGGTAAGTCGGCAGTTGAGTTTAATTATCTGAACAGGATTTTAAAGATGTTGAAAATATTTTCTTTGGGTGGGTTCGGAAACGTAACCACCAATATGTTTGTCTACGAAACGGAAAGAGACATTTTGTTGGTGGATTGCGGCATCGGTTTCCCCAGCGTGGAGACGGAAGAGGGGGATTTGCTGGTGCCGGATGTAAGCTACTTGCAAACAAGACAGAATAAAATTCGCGGTTTGGTCATTACTCATGGTCACGAAGATCATCTTGGCGCCCTGCCGTTTGTTTTGCCCAAAATCGGGGCGGGGAATTTTCCGATTTTTGGGGCGAAGTTGACGGCAACGCTGGCAAAAGAGAAGCTGGCTGATTTTGATTTGCATCTGCCGGTAGAAACAGTTGGTTCAGATCAGCGTTTGACACTGGGAGAGTTTTCGGTGGAGCTGATTCATACCACTCATTCGATTCCGGATACTTTTAATCTGGCGATTACGACACCGGCCGGCCTGGTTTATCATGCCAGTGATTTTAAATTTGATTGGACGCCGGTGGGGCAGAGGTTGACGGAGGTAGGTAAAATTGCTTCGTTCGGCAACCGCGGAGTGAGTTTGTTATTGAGTGATTGTTTGCGCAGCGAAAATAAGGGTTACACCCTCTCGGAGATGGCCATTGAAGCCGTGCTGGAGCAGGAAATGCGGGATGTAACCGGAAAAATCCTGATAACAACGATGTCTTCCAATGTGTCGCGCTGGCAGCAGGCGGTTAACGCGGCCAGGCGATTAGGGCGAAGAGTGGTATTAACGGGGAGATCAATCGAGAAAATCGTAAAAATTGCCCGGCAATTGGGTTATTTGAAAATTCCGAACGAGATGGTGGTTAAGTTGAATCGGGCGAGGTTTTTTCCGCCGGCGGAGCTGTGCTATTTGGTGGCGGGCAGTCAGGGGCAGTCGAGTTCGGCGCTGGCCAGAATTGCCCACGGTGAATTTCGGGAAGTGGTGATTAAGCCGGGAGATCGGGTGATTTTGTCCAGTGACTATATTCCCGGAAATGAGGCGGCGATTTACAAGATGATTGATGATTTGTCATGGCGGGGGGCAGAGGTAAGTTATGCCGATATTCATGATAACTTGCACGTCTCCGGCCATGCGGCGCAGGCGGAGCTGGCTTTGATGTTGAATTTGGTGAGACCCAAAACCGTGGTGCCGATTGGCGGCAGTTCCCGACAGATGAAGCAATATGAAAGTTTGGCCAAGAAGATGGGTGAACGTGTGCTGTTGCCTGAACCCGGGCAGGCTTTGCTGATAAATCGGGACAAAGTAAGCCTGGGAGAAGTGATCCCGGTGAGATCGCTTTTGGTTGATAGTCGGGCGAGAGAGTTTTAAAATGAAAAGAACGAAATACCAAAGACAGCATCGACAGCGGAAATGGAAGCTGAAAATTAAACCACAGACGTGGAACAGTTTGGGAATGGTGGTGTTTTTGGCGGCGAGTATTTTAATCGTTTTATCGTTTACCCGACAGGGAGTGGTTTTGGGCCGTTTGTTCGGCTGGTTGGGGGAGTATGTGGGCTGGGGAGTGATTTTTTTGCCGTTTATTTTCTTGAGTTGCGCTTTGATGTTGTCTGGATTGCGCTGGCGACTAGCCCATCCAAATATTTTACTGGGAACGCTATTGACGGCTGTTTCAGTGACAGTAATCACAAGGTCGGGTCGGGGTGGCCAAAGCCTTTGGTTAAAATTGGGGGAAGCGGGAACGCCAGCGGGAGCGGTTGTGGTTCTGCTGGCGGTGATGGCAATTGGGTTATTGTTGTTTTTTAATACTTCGATCGAAGAGTTGGTTGATTTTATTGAAAAAATAAAGAAAGTGATTAGCCAGAAGAAAAAACCGTTGGTAAAATTGAAGACGGATTTTGCCGCGATTCAAAATAGGCCGTTGAAGATTAATGTGCCGTCGCTTGGTGAAGCAGGAGGAGTAAAAAGGTCAGAGGAAGAGATGAAAAGAGTGACGGGGGTGGGTTTATTGGGGGAAACGGTAGTGAGTAATGCCCCGGCAGGTGATCAGGCTTGGCGGTATCCGCCGATGAGCTTGCTGATGGAAGCGGTTTCCGGTAAAGCGGATCGGGGCGATATTAATGAAAATGCCGAGAAGATTGAAAAAACATTGGAGTCGTTTGGGGTGTCGGCTAAAGTGGTTGAGGTTAATCCGGGGCCGGCGGTAACGCAATACGCTTTGGAAATCGCTTTGGGGACCAAATTATCAAAAATTACGACTTTAGCGAATGATTTGGCCCTGGCGATGGCGGCGCCGACGGGGCAGATTCGGATTGAGGCGCCAATTCCGGGACGGTCGCTGGTAGGCGTGGAAGTTCCCAACCGCTCACCGGAGTTTGTCGCTTTGAAGCGGATTTTGACCTCGAGCGCGATGAAGAAACACAAGTCGAAGCTGGCAGTGGCCTTGGGGTTGAACGTGGCGGGCGAGCCGATAATCGGAGATATCGGGAAGATGCCGCACATTTTGATTGCCGGTTCAACCGGCTCCGGGAAATCGGTTTGTCTGCATTCTTTTATTTCGTCAATTTTATTTAGAGCTTCGCCCTCGGAAGTTAAGTTTTTAATGGTTGATCCCAAAAGAGTGGAGTTGACGCAATATAATGAAATCCCCCATCTTTTGTCACCGGTAATTGTGGAGCCGTCGAAGGTCTTGTCGGCGTTAAAATGGGCAATTGCCGAGATGGAGCGGCGATATAAATTATTTGTGGAGGGAGGGGCGAGGAATATTGAAGTTTATAATGAGGCATGCGGTTTTGTGGCGCTGCCTTACATTTTAATTGTAATTGATGAATTGGCGGATGTGATGTTGTTTGCCCCGGGTGAGGTGGAAGACGCTATCTGCCGGATTGCCCAGATGGCGCGGGCGACAGGGATTCATTTGGTGGTGTCAACACAAAGGCCTTCGGTTGACGTGATTACCGGTCTGATTAAGGCCAATATTCCTTGTCGGATCGCCTTTAACGTGTCGTCGCAAATTGATTCTCGGGTGATTATTGACGGACCGGGAGCGGAAAAGCTGTTGGGAAGGGGCGATATGCTCTATGTGCCGCCGGATCAGGCAAAAGCGACACGAATTCAGGGGACCTATATTTCAGATCCGGAAGTGAAGGGCTTGATTGAATTTTTACGGGAGAGTGGCAAGCCAGCGTATGCGGAGGAGGTGACAAGTATGCCGGCGGCGGTGGAAGGCAGTGCTTGGCGGAAGGGAAGTGGTGTTGTTGCGGGCGAAGCGGAGAGTGATGATTTATTTGTGGAGGCGGTGCAGGAGGTGTGCCGCTATCAGCGGGCATCGGCATCACTCTTGCAAAGACGCTTGAGTATCGGCTACGCGCGCGCGGCGCGGATTATTGATCAGCTGGAAGTGGAGGGAGTAGTTGGACCGCCGGATAGTTCGAAGGCGCGGGAGGTTTTGGTTAAGAATGCCGAGGAATTTTTGACGGGGCGGATCACATGAAGACAGCAGGGGAAGTCTTGCGGGCGGCGCGTCAGGAAAAGAATTGGAATTTACAGGAAGTGGCCAGAGAAACGAAGATTCGAGAACAGTTTTTGAAGGCCTTGGAAGAAAATGATTATTCTCAACTACTTTCAGCAACATCTGCCCGGGGTTTTCTGAAGAATTACGCCGAGTATCTGGGTTTGGCTGCCGAACCGCTGCTGGCGCTGTTGCGCCGCGACTATCAAAAAGGAGAAGAAAAAGAAGGGGTGCCGGTGGGCTGGCGAAAGGCAGTGGATCAGTCAAGGGGAGGCTGGCGGGGTCGGTGGCTGGTGGCGGGAATTTTAATTGGGCTGGCATTTTATTTGGTGCGGCAGTATTTTCTGCTGGCCAAAGGGCCTTATTTGGAGGTGTGGTCTCCACAGGGAGGCGAGGAGGTTTTGGTGGACAGGATTGAGGTGGCGGGACGGACGGACGTTGATGCGCTAGTGACGGTAAACGATCAGCCGGTAATCTTGAACCAGCAAGGCGAGTTTCATTATTTTTTAGATCTGTTTTCCGAGGAGAATCAAATTACGATTAGAGCCAAAGGCCGCAACGGTCAGGAGTCGGTGAAGCAAAAAGCAGTTTTCCGTCTTGACAAATGAGCGGGAGGCTTTGATAATTAATTCAGTATGGAAACTGCCCAGATAGTTTTGATTGTTGTGGTTGTGGTTTTGACACTGCTTCTGTGCGTGATTGGAGTTCAATTGTTTTTTATTTTAAGGGAAGTGCGCTGGTCGTTAAGGCGGGTTAATCGGATTTTAGATGAGGCGGAGGTGATGACAAGATCGATTTCCCGGCCGGTGCTGGCGATGGGTGAGGTCTTGTCTCAAGCGGCAACGATGATGGGGGTTATTGGCAGGTTTGTAGGAGGGAAAAAGAATGTGCGATGATGGCAAAGGCGAAGGCGCCGGGAGGTTTTTAGCGGGCATTTTGGTTGGGGCTGTCGCGGCTGTGGGAGGGGTTTATTTTTTGAATAATACGGAGAGAGGCAGACAGGTGAAGAAGGAAATTAAGAAGAAGGGCGGAGAGTTGGCGGAAGAAGTAAAAGAAGCAGTGGAGGAGATTGGTGATAAAGGGGCCGAGTTGAAAAAAAGTGCCTTGAGGATAGAAGAGGAGATTAAAAGAAAGGTGGGGAGTGAATTGACTCACTTGGATGAGTTGCAGGATCGAGTCGAGGGTTTGCGTGACCGCGGCCGCAAGGCGGTCAAGTTCTTCACCTCCAGCGGCAAAAAACTGGCCTGATTTGTGATAAAATAAAATTATGACAAGGCTTGTTCCCAAGGGTCTTCAGGGATTGTTGTGGTCGAGAAAAAGAGAGAAGCTCGACTGGCGAAAAGACAGCGTGGTGGTTTAGTTTTGGCTGGCGGCACCGCTCTGGCTTTGCAGTTGGGACATCGTTTTTCTTATGATTTTGATTTGTTTTCTCTCAATCCGATCGCTTCCAAAATGGTTTTAAAGGCCAAAAAAATTTTTGGTCAAAAGATAAAACTGATTGTTAATACTTCCGATGAACTTTCTCTGATCACCGCCGATCGAGTAAAGATTAGCTTGGTTCATTTTCCCTTTTTACCGTTGCATCGGCCCATTCGAAAAGAAGGTGTTTTTCTTTCTCGTCTTGATGATTTGGCGACTAATAAGGCTTATGTCGTTGGCCGCCGGGGCCTTTTCGGAAAGATTGTTTTTGGAGCAGCTGGTTTACTTTACTGATCTTAAAGATTTCAAAATTGACTTTTTGTCGCAAAAATATTCGCCGCAGGAAATTCAAACCTTTTTAATCTCCGCCGTTAAAGCTTTTGCTTTGTAAAAAAATCAAAAACTTTCTCTATTAATAGTTTTTCGTTAAGAAAAAACCAAGCATGATGACCATCAATAGTTTCTACTTCAAGAGGGAACAAATTCGTCTTTTCTAGCGAGTAGGATTTCAAGAGTGTTGTTATCATGTTTTAAAACATGATAACATAAGAATATGACACAGGTTTCGCGCAGGCCTTTAGCGGTGGAGATTGAGAAAAGAATTTTTGATCTTTTTTTGGAGGCAGTCGCTACCGCTACAACCAAAGATCGCGTTGAGGATTTTCTGGGAGCTTTATTGTCGCCGACGGAAAAGGTGATGTTAGCCAAAAGATTGGCGATTGCTTTCCTGCTTTTTAAAAATTATGACCAGCGAACGATTAGCCGCTGGTTAAAAGTTAGTCTTACCACGGTTAGCAAGGTAAGCCTGACTTTAGGCCATAGTCAAAGCGGTTACTGGCCGGTGATTGATAAAATTGTCAAAAGTGAAAAGATGGCTGATTTTTGGCAGAAGATCGAAGATTTTATCGGCGAGGTTCTTCCCCCAAAAAGTCGCGACTGATCTAAATGGCGCCAAACCTTTCTAATTTGATTTTGGGTGTATAAAATAATGTTATCATGTTTTAAAACATGATAACAAATGGGGTTGGTTGTGCTGCGAGAATCAGAGCTTGTGATTGAAGCCGAAAAAGAGTACAATTACAATTGTGAATTCCCGAGAATTAAGACAGAAATATCTGAATTTTTTTGTTAAAAGAGGACACAAAATTATTCCTTCATCGCCGCTGGTACCGGAGAATGATGCCACAACGTTGTTTGTTTCTAGCGGCATGCAGCCGCTCGTCCCCTATTTGATGGGCGAGCCTCATCCTTTGGGGAAAAAATTGGTCGACATCCAATTATGTTTCCGCGGTCAGGGGATTGCTTCAGATGATACTTTGGAAGTGGGTAATACACGGCACACGACCTTTTTTGAAATGGAAGGCAATTGGTCATTGGGAAGCTATTTCAAAGAAGAACAACTAAACTATTTTTTTACTTTTTTAACTGATTCAGTTGAGGGCTTAGGTTTGGATCCGCGGCGGCTCTACGTGACGGTTTTTGCGGGTGACAAGACGGTAAGCAAAGATAAAGAGAGTATTTTAATTTGGCAAAAATTATTTGCTCAAAAAGGCATCAACGCCAAAGAAGGCAAAAGGATCTTTGCTTATGGAGTGGACAAGAACTGGTGGTCTCGCTTAGGCACGCCCGATCAAATGCCCCAAGGTGAAATCGGTGGTCCCGACAGCGAGGTTTTTTATGATTTTGGTCCGTCTCACCAGCCAAAGTTTGATCCAAAATGTCACCCCGATTGGGACTGCGGCCGGTTTTTGGAAATTGGCAATTCTGTTTTTATGCAGTACCAAAAACAAGCCGACGGATCATTGAAGGAGTTAAAACAAAAGAGTGTTGATTTTGGCGGTGGTCTGGTGCGCCAGCTCGCGGCGACAAGAGACGATCCGGATATTTTTAAAACAGATATATATGCCGGAGTAATTAAGGTAATTGAAGAGATAACCGACAAGAGTTACCAAGAGGAGAAAAACAGGGTGCCGATGCGCATTGTTGCTGACCATGTGACTGCGGCCAGTTTTTTAGTAAAGAATGGCGTGATTCCGGCCAATAAAGGTCAGGGTTATGTTTTGCGGCGATTGATTCGACGGGCATTGGTGAAGATTCGCCAATTGCAAGTCGATGCTGGTGAGGGCGAGTTAGAGAAGATTGTGGCAAAAGTGCTGACGAGTTATGATGGAGTGTATTTTGATAAAGAGAAAGAAAACCGGAGAATTGGTGGCGAAATCGGCAATGAGGCGGTTAAGTTCAATAAAGTATTGGTGAAGGGCTTGCGGGAGCTGGAGAGACTAGGAACGATTAATGGGCGGAAGGCTTTTGATCTTTATCAAAGTTACGGTTTTCCTTGGGAATTGACCGCGGAGTTGGCCAGAGAGAAGGGTCAAAAAATTACGCACCAAGAATTTAAAAAAGAGTTTAAAAAACACCAAGAATTATCCCGTTCTGCTTCAATAAGCATGTTTCGCGGCGGCTTGCAGGACCAAAACCAGACAACGATCAAATACCACACGGCGACCCATCTGGTGCAGGCGGCTTTGCGGGCAGTTTTGGGAGAACACATTAAGCAGGAGGGAAGCAACATTACGACCAGCCGGGCGCGTTTTGATTTTAGTCATCCCCGAAAACTGGAAGAAAAAGAGATTAAGCAAGTAGAGAAGTGGGTCAACCAAAAAATCAAGGAGAATTGGCCGGTAAGTTTTGAGATAAGAGACAAAGATGAGGCGGTTAAGGAGGGAGCAACTGCTTTTTTCCGGAGAAATATCCCCAGCGGGCCAAGGTTTATAAAATTGGCGGTTTTTCGACAGAGTTGTGCGCTGGGCCGCACGTTGCCTTTACAGGAGAAATTGGGATGGTTAAAATAAAAAAACAGGAAGCAGTCGGTGCAGGGAAACGCCGTCTTTATTTACAAATAGTCTAGTGCCCGCCCCATCGGCGACTCGCCGATGGGATGACTGCCCAAAATGGAAGTAAAAAGTTTTTTTGAGCATTTAAAGTCGAAAGAAGAAGTTAAACCCGAGTTTTTCTTCGTTCTGCAAATTACGGCGGAGGTGGTAAAGAGTGCGGTTTGGTTGGTGGAGGAGCAGAAAGTAAAAATTATTTCTTTAGGAAAAGAGACAGCTTGGTCAGGTTCAGAAGGGCTGTTGGCGGCCGCGGATGCCTCCTTGTCAACGGCGGTTAGCCGCTTAAATTTGCCGGCGGGGGCAGAGGAGCCGAGCCGGGTAATTTTTGGTTTACCGTCAGGATGGGCGGAAGGAGAAAAGATTGCGGCGGAAAGAATTGGGGAGCTGAAGGAGCTGTCACAGAAGTTAGAGTTGAAACCGGCGGGTTTTGTTGTTGTGCCGGAGGCAATGGTTCATTATCTTAAAACGGCGGAAGGAGTACCGCCGACGGCAATTTTGGTGGGCGTGGGCGAGCGGTATCTATTTTTGAGTTTGGTTAATTTGGGAAGAATAACCGCAAATGAAGAAGTGGAGCGGAGCGAAAATTTTGGGGCGGATTTGGCCGAGGGACTATCACGCTGTGGGACGAATTGTTACTTTCCTCCGCGGATAATTTTGTATGACGGAAAAGGCAAAATAGAAGATTTGGGGCAGGAATTGCTGGCTTATTCTTGGGCAAGCGCGGGAATTAACTTTTTGCACTTGCCTAAAGTAGAAGTGTTAGGGCCGGATGTGGATGTTCGGGCTGTAGCGCTGGCGGGCGGGCAGGAGTTGGTGCAGGCGATTGGGGTAGTGGAAGAAGGGCCGCAGTTGGTGGAACCGGCAGCAAAATCAGTGGACGAGGTAAAGACGATGATGGAGTTAGTGGATAAAGAGGAAGTGGTGATCAAGGCGGAGAAGAAGGAGAAAAAGTGGAGGCTGCCCCGCTGGCCACGGCCGCGGTTAAACTGGACTTGGCGGTTTCAGGGACGAGCGTTAAGGGTACTGGAGATACTTCTTGTGGTTTTGGTGCTGGTGCTGGGAGGGTTGTTTTGGCTGTATTGGAATCTGTCGTCGGCGGAGGTGACCTTGGGGGTGGAAAACAAATTTTTGGAGAAGGAGTTGACGCTAAAATTGGATCCGGGGGCGAGTGAGAGCGACAAGGAAAAGATGACTTTGCCGGGGCGATTAGTGGAGATGGAAGCGGAGAGAGAAAAAGGTCAGGCAGCGAGCGGTAAAAAGATCATTGGTGAAGCGGCCAAAGGTGAAGCAAGGGTTTATAATAATACTTCGAAGGAAAAGGAATTTGCGGCCGGGACACTGATTACGACAACTTCCGGTTTGAAGTTTAGCCTGGACGAAGGAGTTGTGATTGCTTCTCACAGCAGCACTTTAGAGACGGTTCCCAGCGTGGTGGTTAAGGTAACCGCAGTTAAATTCGGCACCGATTATAATCTGGTGGCGGGGACGGAGTTTATCGTAGCGAATTTGGCCAAGTTGGATTTTGCGGCTAAGAATGAAAATGCTTTTTTGGGAGGAAGCAGTGAAGAGGTAACTGCGGTCGCGGCCAAGGATCGAGAGGATTTGGCAAAGGAGTTAACCGAGGAGATGAAGGCGGAAGCGATAGAGGGGTTGAAGAGCAAAGTGGACACGAATCAGGAGTTGGTTGAAGAGTCGCTGGTGATGAAGGTTGTAAGCAAGGAGTATGACAAAGAGGTGGATGAAGAAGCCGATCGGGTGAATTTGAAGTTAAAGGTGAAGTTTGGCATGTTGAGTTATCAGAAAGAGGATTTGAAGCAGTTGATCAGCGAGGAAGTGGCGCGTTTGGTGCCGGCGGGTTATCGCTACCAACCGGAGGAGGCAGAGATATCCTTCACTTTGAAAAATTTGGCCAAAGACGGTGCGGCGCTTTTTAACGCGAGAGTGAGAGCGGGTTTGCAACCGGAACTTGACTTGAACGCAATTAGTCAGAATCTGGCCGGCAAGCGGCCGCAACTAGGTCGGAGCTATCTGATTAATTTACCTGAAGTGAGCCGGGTTGAGATTGCTATAAGACCGCGTCTGCCGGAAAAGATTGCCACTTTTCCGCCTCGGCCGGAGAGGATTAAAATTCATTTGACGGAGAAATAAGGTGAGCTATTTTTATCTCAAGGCTTACCCGAAGCTCAAAAGAGCGTCATTTGGCCAGCGTCACGCGCGAGTCTGGCGTCTTTTGCCGTGGAGTTTGGTGACCGCGGGTTTGGCGCTGTTGATTAGCGTGATTGGACCGGTCGTGGCCTATCAGATTAAAAGCGGAGATTTTACGCCGAAGATTGTTAGTCCGATGACGGTGAGTGCGGAAACCGAGGAGTATTTACAGCCGGCGAATTGGTTTGTGGAGGCACCGGTGCTGCCGCCTCGGCCAAGCTTAATTACAACTTATTCTCTGTCGATTCCCAAGCTGGGAATTAAAGAGGCGGCGGTGGAGATCGGCGGAAAGGATTTAGGCAAGGCGATGGTGCACTATTCGGGAACGGCGCTACCCGGGCAGTTGGGCAGTGCGGTGATTTTCTGCCACTCGGTGTTGCCGCAGTTTTTTAACCCGCAAAATTACAAAACAATTTGTTCGACCCTGCCGACACTGAAGAAGGGTGATGCGGTAGGGGTTAGTTTTGACGGGATTGAATATCGATATCGGGTGTACCAGATGCTGGAGGTGCCGCCCGAAGATGTGACGGTTTTGGAGCAGCACTACGACAACAGTTATTTGTCGCTGGTTACTTGTGTGCCACCGGGGACTTATCTGCGCCGTTTGATTGTCCGGGCAGAGTTAGTAAGGATTTAGTTATCAAACCATGAATCTTCTAGGGATTGACTGGGGGGAGAAAAAAGTGGGTTTGGCTATTTCGGAAAATGGTTGGATCGATTCATGGGGGATTATTGAGACGCAGAAAGCGTCAGCAGAAATTGCGCAGCTTTGTCAAGAAAGAAAGATCGAAAAGATTATTTTGGGCCGGCCGGAAGGGCGAATAGTTAAAGCCGTCGAGGCCTTTGGCAAGGAGTTAAAAAGAGCGATCGGTTTGCCGTTGGAACTACAGGATGAGACCTTGACCAGTCAGGACGCGGCTGTTAGAATGAAGGAAGTGGGGAAAAAACAGCGGGAACGGCGGGTAGAGGATGCTTTTGCGGCGGCAGTGATATTAGAAGGTTATTTAGAAAGGAAAAACAAGAGTGAATATTAAGCACCTGGTTTTGCCGATCCAGATGTGGCTTTTGCGCCGGGGGCAGTGTGTTGGCTGTGGACGCAAGTTGTCCAAGGGGGAAAAAGTCACCTGCCAATGCGGGCGGATTTTTATCTGTGAAGACGGCAAGTATCGTCGGGCGCTTTTTTCCGAGGTCTAATGAAGCGTCTGCGGCTTCGTTTTGCAGTCTTGAGTTTGGCTTCGGTTTTGCTTCTTTTGGCGGTGGTTTTGTGGTGGTGCTGGGCGGTCATGCCCATAAATGGTGACAACCCACGCGATTTTGTCGTCAGAAAAGGGGAAGCGGTCACTTCAATTGCGCAACGTCTGGAGCAACAAAGCATTATTCGTTCAGCTTGGGCTTTTCGCCTGATTGTCTGGCAGGAAAAGCTGGCGGACAAGCTTCAAGCCGGTAAATTTGTCCTTAATACTAATCAGCGAGTGGAAAGCATTGCCCAAGCCTTGACACAGGGAACCCAAGATATCTGGCTGACTTTTCCGGAGGGCTGGCGCAAAGAGGAGGTTGCTGCTCGTTTGGCGGCTAATTTGCCCCGGTTTGATAAAAATTTATTTTTATTGCAGGCACAAGAAGGTTATTTGTTCCCTGATACTTACTTGGTACCGCAAGAAGCAGATGAGGACTTGGTTTTGCGGCTTTTTGCCGATAATTTTGTTCAGAAATTTACTTTCCAGAATGACCAACTAAATCAAGATCAAATTTTAATTTTGGCTTCATTAGTCGAGCGGGAAGCGAAAAAAGAGGTTGATCGGCCAATTGTGGCCGGGATTCTGTTGAAACGGTGGCAAAACGGCTGGCCATTGCAAGTAGATGCGACGGTTCAATACGCTAAAGCCAATAGTCAAAATTGGTGGCCTACGGTTTCTAAAAGCGATCTCAAGACAATTAAATCACCTTATAACACTTATCTTAATAAAGGCCTTCCTCTTGGGCCAATTTGCAATCCGGGCCTAGCCGCGATTAAAGCAGTAGTTAATTCTCAAGCAACCGAGTATTGGTATTATCTGACCGGTACCGATGGCCTAATGCACTACGCCGTCACCGCTGCCGACCACCAGCAAAATATTCAAAAGTATTTATAAATAATCCCCTCTTGACGATGTAAATGGAGTGTGGTATAA
Organism: Candidatus Shapirobacteria bacterium; assembly: GCA_043822685.1. Classification (GTDB taxonomy): domain Bacteria; phylum Patescibacteriota; class Microgenomatia; order PFEM01; family JBDRBL01; genus JBDRBL01. The sequence goes on along the minus strand of JBDRBL010000021.1, from coordinate 33,470 downwards.
AAGCGGTTACTAATTAGAGTATGCCTTGCGAAGCGAGGAAGGTTGCTGTACGCCAGAATTCAGCAATTTTTTGTTTTTATAATCGAGCTTAATGTCCGCAACCGAAACCAAAAACAAGCGTCTTTACTGGGGAAAGGTCTACCGTAAATTGCCGGCGTTGGATTTGTTGGCGGTGCAGAAGACTTCTTACGCGGCGTTTTTGGAAGAAGGAATTAAGGGCTTGCTGGAGGGAGTCACGCCGATCAGCGATTTCACTGGCAAAAATTGGGAACTGCGCTTGGGCAGGCATCTTCTCGGGGAGCCCTCAAGAACACCGGCGGCGGCGGCCTACAAAGGTTTGAGCTATGATTTTCCGTTGAGTGTGGAGATGACCCTAGTTAACAAACGAAGCGGAAGTGAAGTGAAGGAGCGGGTGTTTTTGGGTGATCTGCCCAAAATGACGGAGGTCGGAACTTTTATTATTAACGGAATCGAGAGAGCGGTTGTCAATCAAATCGTCCGGTCACCGGGCGTTTTTTTTAGCGGCGAAGTGGATGGAGCGAGCGGGAGAATGCTTTATAAGGCGGAGATGCGGCCATTGCGGGGATCATGGCTGGAGTTTGAAGTGGGGCGGTCGGAGGTCGTGAGCGTGCGGATTGACCGCCGGCGCAAGTTTGCTATTACCACTTTTTTGCGAGCTTTGGGTTTAGGAACGGATGAGGAGATCTGGGCAGGTTTTGCCGGCTTAAACGAGGAAGGCCGTCGTTTTATCCAGCTGACTTTGGAGAAAGACGCCGCCCAAAGCAGTAGTGAGGCGTTAATTGAGATTTACCAGAAGATGCGGCCGGGTGAACCAATAATTCTGGAAAATGCGACCGAGTTTGTGCATAATATGTTTTTTGATGAGCGGCGTTACGATTTGGGGTGGGTGGGCAGATTCAAGGTAAACAAGCGCTTGGGCTTGCCCGCAGATGAACAAAGGGAAACCTTGCGATTGGAAGATGTGTTGGCGACGGTGCGTTATCTGATTAATTTGCAGGCGGGAGTTGAGGGGCGGATAGACGATATTGACCATTTGGCAAACCGGCGGATTCGTCAGGTGGGTGAGTTGGTGGCGGATAATGCCTTTCGGATTGGGTTATTGCGTTTGGAGCGGTCGGTTAAAGAAAAAATGAGTTTATTTTCGACGGAGGACAAGGTGGGGCCGGGGCAATTGATCAATGCTCGGCCAATGATCGCGGCGATTAATGAATTCTTCCGAAGCAATCAGTTGTCGACAATTTTGGATCAAACCAATCCCCTTTCCGAGATTGATAATTTACGGCGGGTTTCGGTTATGGGTAGTGGGGGAATTTCGCGGGAGCGGGCGTCGTTTTCAATTCGGGATATTAACGCTTCACAGTATGGGCGAATTTGTCCGATAAGAACGCCGGAGGGTCAAAATATTGGTCTGGTGACGTATTTGAGTTTATATGCCCAAATTAATAAGTATGGGTTTTTAGAAACACCGTATTTACGGGTGATGAATAAACGAGTGACGGAGGAGATTGTTTATATGGCGGCAGATGACGAACAGGATCACTATATCACTCATCGGGGGATAAAAATAGACGAAAAAGGTAATTTGCTGGAGGATTGGGTGCCGGTGCGTTTTGGCGGCGAGTTTCTGGAAGAAAAAGCGGAAAAGGTAGAGTATATTGATGTGGTGCCGTGGCAGGTCGTGGGGACGTCGGCGTCGCTCATTCCTTTTTTGAATCACGATATGGCGAACAGAGCTTTGTTGGGAACACATATGCAGTGCCAGGCGGTACCGCTGGTTAAACCGGAGGCGCCGTTGGTGGGGACGGGAATGGAAAAAATGGTTGCTGAAGCAATGCAGCGGGTAGTAAGAGCAGGCAAGGATGGAAAGGTAAGTTACGTTGATGGCTTTAAGGTGGTGGTGAAAAGCGGCAGAGAGGAAAAAACTTATCCCTTGTTTAAGTTTAAAAGAACCAATCCCTATAGCACTTGTTTTTCCCAAAAACCGGTAGTGACGGTGGGTGATAAGGTTAAAAAGGGAGACTTGTTGATTGATGGGCCGGCTTGTGACAAGGGCGAATTGGCTTTGGGACGGAATTTAGTGATCGCCTATTGTTCGTATGACGGCCTGGAGTATGAGGATGCGATTGTGATTTCCGACCGGCTGATTAAAGAGGATGTTTTGACGTCGATTAGCATTGATGAACATGAAGCGGCGATAGTGGAGACAAAATTAGGACCGGAAGAGTTAACGCGGGATATTCCCAATGTGGGTGAAGGTGACTTGCGGAATCTGGCAGAAGACGGCATCGTTGTCGTGGGCTCGGAGGTGGAGCCAAACGATATTTTGGTTGGCAAAATTGCGCCTAAAGGGGAAACCGAGTTGACCGCGGAGGAGCGATTACTGCGGGCGATTTTTGGCGAGAAAGCGCGCGAAGTGCGGGACACTTCCTTGAGATTGCCTCACGGTGAGCATGGAACGGTGATTGGAGTACAGATTTTGGATCGGGATAAAGGTGACGAGTTGGAGGCAGGAACAATTAAAAAAGTGCTGGTTCGAGTGGCGCAATTGCGGAGAATTGGGGTCGGTGATAAATTGGCGGGGCGACACGGCAATAAAGGGGTAATTTCCAAAGTGGTGAGCGCCGCAGATATGCCCTATTTGCCGGACGGGGCGCCAATAGACATTATCATTTCGCCGTTGTCAGTCCTGGCGCGGATGAATTTAGGTCAGTTATTGGAGGCACATTTGGGTTGGGCGGCGCAAAAATTAGGTTATAAAATGGCCTTGCCGGTGTTTGACCGGATTGACGAAAAACGGATTGCCGAGGAGTTGGTCAGAGCGGGCTTGCCCGTAAACGGCAAGGTGAAACTAGTTGACGGTCGGACAGGAGAGCCGCACAAGACCGAGAGTGTTGTGGGCGTGGCTTATATTTTGAAATTGGTGCATATGGTGGACGATAAAATGCACGCCCGTTCAACTGGACCGTATTCTTTGATAACTCAACAACCGCTGGGCGGCAAGGCGCAAATGGGCGGTCAGCGTTTGGGAGAGATGGAGGTTTGGGCACTGGAGGCGCATCGGGCGGCTTACACCTTGCAGGAGATGCTGACGGTTAAGTCGGACGATGTCAGCGGCCGGGCGAGGACTTTTGAAGCTATCGTGAAGGGGAGCGAGATTCCGGAAGCGATGGTGCCGGAGTCGTTCAACGTTCTAAATCGCGAGTTAAATAGTTTGGCGTTGGAGATTATTCCTACGAATAAAGTTGAGGAAGAAGATGAACAGGCTAGTTGATTTTACCGGCTTGAAGATAAAACTGGCCTCACCGGAGGTAATTAAGAGCTGGTCGCATGGTGAAGTGACTAAACCGGAGACCATTAATTACCGGACATTAAAAGCGGAAAAAGACGGCTTGTTTTCCGAGAGTATTTTTGGGCCGACAAAAGATTGGGAGTGTTATTGCGGGAAATATAAGCGGATTCGCTATAAGGGCATTATTTGTGACAAGTGCGGAGTGGAAGTGACGCAGTCGCGAGTGCGTCGGGAGCGGATGGGGCATATAGAATTGGCGGCGCCGGTGGCGCATATCTGGTTTTTTAAGGGAGCCTCTTCGAAAATTTCTTTGTTGTTGAACATTCCCCCAAAGAGTTTGGAGTCCATAATTTATTTTGCGCAGTATCTGGTGACGGTAGTAGATAAGGGGGCAAAAAAAGAGGCGGTTGAGTGCTTGGAAGCGGCTTTGGCGGCGAAACGGGAGGAGCTTAAAGGCGAGTTGGTTGGAAGGATAAAGGAAGCAGAAGAAGGGGGAAGAGAAGAAGAAAAGATGGTTAAGGAGAAGCTCAAAAATAACAAAGAGCAGCTGGTGTTGGCGGCGGAGGAGATAAAATTAAAAACCAAACAGAGGATGCAGGCGTTGAGGGATGAGAATCTTTTGGAGTTGGAGCGGGCGGGGGAGATTTATCGGATGATAATTGAGCTGGTGAAGAATTTGCGGGAATGGGCGCTTTTAAGTGAAGACGAGTATTTGAAATTGGTAGAGTATGGAGTGGACACTTTTTTCCAAGCAGGAATGGGAGCGGAGGTGTTACTGGAGGTCGTCAAATTGGTCAATTTGGAAAAGTTAGCCGCCGAACTGCGGGAGGGGATTCAAGAGAGTCGGGGGGCAAAACATATTAAATTATCAAAACGGTTGCGTTTGGTGGAGGGCATGCGGAAAGCGGAGATTGATCCGGCTTGGATGATTTTACAGATCTTGCCGGTGATTCCTCCGGATTTGCGGCCAATGGTGCAGTTGTCGGGGGGGCGGTTTGCGACCAGCGATTTGAATGATTTGTATCGACGGGTAATTAATCGCAACAATCGTTTGAAACACCTGATGGCCTTGGGGGCGCCGGAGATTATTTTACGCAACGAAAAGCGCATGTTGCAGGAGGCGGTAGATAGTTTGATCGATGTCCCGCGGCGGATGACACAGCGGAACAAGCGGCAAGTACGGCCATTGCGGTCGTTGTCGGAGATGTTGCGGGGCAAACAAGGGCGATTTAGGCAGAATCTTTTGGGTAAACGAGTGGATTATTCGGGGCGTTCGGTGATTGTCGTGGGACCGGAACTAAAACTGAACCAGTGCGGTTTACCGAAAGAAATGGCGCTGGAGATGTTTAAGCCGTTTGTTCTCCACGAATTGATCATGAATGGCATGGCCCCGAACGTGAAGAGTGCCAAGTACGCTCTGGAACACCGGCCGCCGGAGATTTTTGATATCTTGGAAAAGATTACCCAGAATCATCCGGTGCTGTTGAATCGGGCGCCGACGTTGCATAAGCTGGGAATTCAGGCCTTTTATCCGATTTTGATTGAAGGCAATGCTATCCGGATTCATCCGTGTGTTTGCGCTGGTTTTAATGCGGATTTTGACGGCGATCAGATGGCGGTGCATGTGCCCTTGAGTGTCAAGGCGCAAGAGGAGGCAGCGAAGTTGATGAGTCCGGTGAATAATTTGTTGAAGCCCTCCTCGGGAGAGCCGATTAATATTCCCGACAAAGAAATGGCGCTCGGCTGCTATTTTTTGACTTCGGTAAATGAAGAATTGCCGCCGGCAAAGACGATTTTCGCCGACGGGGAAGAGGTGGTTTTTGCTTTTCAGTCGCACAAAATTGAGTTGCGGCAAATGATTAAGGTCAGGCATCAAGGAAAGATTATTGAAACGACGGCGGGAAGGATCTTGTTTAACGAGGTTCTGCCCCTGGGGATGGCTTTTGTCAATGAAAGTGTCAAACAAAAGATGATTAAAGCTCTGATTACTCAGGCAATGCGGGTAAGCAAGCGGGAAGAGACGGTGGAGTTTATCGATTCGCTCAAGCGGCTGGGTTTTTGGGGTTCGACGCTGTCAGGCCTGTCGGTGGGAGTTTGGGATTGCCAGATTTATCCGGATAAAGGCAGGGTGATTAGCGAGGCGAATCAAAAGGCGGTCGAGATTCAGGGGAATTTTGCGCAAGGCCTAATTACCCGGCAGGAACAAAAGAGGCTGGTGCAGGAGTTATGGATGGAGACAACCCAATTGTTGGCGGATAAAACCTGGGAACAGTTCAGTTTGCAAAACAGTATTTATTTGATGGTGGATGCGGGCTTGCGGCGGATTTCCAAAGATGGGGTGAAGCAAATTTCGGCAATGCAGGGCTTGGTGGTGGATCCGTTAGGCAAGATTGTCGAGTTGCCGATTAAGTCTAATTTCAGAGAGGGCTTGTCAATTTTTGAATACTTGACGAGCGCGCGGGGAGCCAGAAAGGGTTTGACGGATACGGCGATTAAAACGTCCGATGCCGGTTACTTAACGCGGCGGCTGGTTGATGCCGCCCATGATTTATTGATCAAAAGTGAGGATTGCGGAACGAAATCGGGAATAAGGGTAAGCCGTGAAGATAAACGGGGCGAAAAGTTTTTGGAACGAATTTTGGGCCGTTTTTTGGCGAAGGAAGTCGCCGATCCTAAGACGAAAAAGACTTTATTTAGGCGTAATAAAGTGATTGATGAAGAAGTTTTGAAGAGGCTGGATGAAGCCGGGGTAGGGGAAGTTTGGGTGAGATCGTCGTTGACCTGTGAATCGAAATACGGTTTGTGCGCTAAGTGCTACGGCTGGGATTTTTCTTGGCGGGGAGTGGTCGAGATGGGCGTGCCGGTGGGAGTGATCGCGGCCCAATCCATCGGTGAACCGGGGACACAGTTGACCTTGCGGACGAAACAAACAGGAGGAATTGTGGGGTTGGACGTGACTCAGGGGTTGCCGCGGGTAGAGGAGTTGTTTGAAGCTCGAGTTCCCAAGAACCTGTCGCCGTTGGCGGAAATTGCCGGTAAAGTAAGCCTGGTTGAGATGGAAAACGGCTATAAGGTGCGGGTTGTCAGTGTGGGTATAAAACCGGCCGAAGAGCGAGAGTATGTGATTCCGGCGATGAGCAAACTGAAAGTGGAAGAGGGACAACTGGTAGATGCCGGAACCCAACTAGCCAGCGGCTCGTTGGACGTGCGGGAGGTTTTGGAGGTGCGTGGTCTTTTAGCGGCTCAAGAGTATCTTGTGGAGGAGATCCAGCTGGTTTATGAGTCACAGGGAGTGCCGATTAACGATCGCCACATTGAGGTGATTGTGCGGCGGATGAGTGACAAGGTGCGAATCGAAGGTCCAGGCGACACCCATTTTTTGCCGGGCGAGTTAGTAAGTAAAACCCGGTTTGAGGAAGAAAATCGACGGGTTTTGGCAGAAGGGGGCGAGCCGGCGACGGCCAGGGTGATCATTTTAGGCCTGACAAGAACGTCGTTGTTTACCGAGTCATGGTTATCGGCGGCGTCTTTTCAGGAAACAACCAACGTGTTGAGTGAAGCGTCGTTGGAAGGCAAAGAAGATGGTTTACTGGGTTTGAAAGAAAATGTTATCATTGGCCGATTGATTCCGGTGGCAGCGGAACAGGCGGTGGCGGAAGGGTAGGCTTAAAAAAATGCCAACAATTATCCAATTGGTTCGCCAGGGGCGAAAAAAAATAAAGAAGAAGGTAAAAACAGCGGCCTTGCGGAGGAGTTTCAATGCTAGGCGCCGGCGGATTGTGTCGACGATTAATCCGCAAAAAAGAGGAGTGGTGACGCTGGTAAAAACAATGACGCCCAGGAAGCCTAATTCGGCGCTGCGGAAGGTGGCCAGAGTGAGATTGTCCAATAAGCAGGAAGTGACGGCTTATATTCAAGGCGAGGGTCATAATTTAGCTGAGCATGGAATTGTCTTGGTAAGGGGGGGACATGTGCAGGATTTACCGGGGGTAAAGTATCATATCGTGCGGGGTAAATATGATGCCGCCGGGGTGGTGGGGCGGAAAAAAGCAAGGTCAATTTATGGAACACGCAAAGAAGGAGGGGGCAGTGTCAAGAGTGAGTAAGGTAAAAAAAAGAAGGATTGAGCCGGATCTGATTTATCAGAGTCGATTGGTCGCCAAATTGATTAATCGCTCGATGAAAAGCGGCAAAAAGAGTGCGGCTCAAAGAGAAGTTTACCAGGCGATGGAGATAATCAAAACAAAGACGGGTAAAGAGGCGCTGGCGGTTTTTGACCAGGCTTTGGAAAGTATTAAACCCGGGGTGGAGGTGCGGTCAAGAAGGGTCGGCGGGGCGACGTATCAGGTGCCGACGCCGGTTCGGGGGGAGCGGCGGGAGTCGCTGGGAATTCGCTGGTTGATTGAGGCGGCGCGGGCGCGGCCAAACAAAGAGTATCACCATTTTGCCGAAAAATTGGCGGCGGAGATTTTAGAGGCTTTGAACAATCAAGGTGGAGCGGTGAAGAAAAAGGAGGATGTTCACCGCATGGCGGAGGCTAACCGTGCCTTTGCCCATTTTCGCTGGTAAAGGAAGGATAATACTGTTATGGGAAAAACACTGGCAATGCTGGCGGGAGTGATGGCCCTTTTAGCTTTGGGAATTGTTTTTTTTCGGGGCAAAAATTTTCCCTCTCAATTAGAAACGATTACCTCAGCCCCGACAGCCGCCGAAGAGAACGATCGGATTTGGAATCAGGCCAAGAGTGAAGAAGCGGCGCGGGATTTTGTTTTGACTTCTCAAAGTTATCAAGCTGGCGGCAGTCAGTTAAAATTAGAGTCGTCTTTGAATTTGCTTAAATGCGATACTTGCTGGGAATTTGTCTATTTTTTCCAAAACGAAAGCGGTAATCATCAAATGCGAGTTACTCTGGAAAATGGCCAGATCATCAGTGCTCTCACCGACGACACCTTCAACGAGCTCACCGCGGCGGTGAAGTAGGCATGAGCCACTATCAACGCCTCAGCTTGCGCCGCAAGGCCCGCTGGGTTTTTGTTTTGTTATAATTGAAACCATTGAAAACGATACGGGTGAGAAATAAAAATGTTTTATGGGAGTTGTTGAACGCGGGCAAGAGTTTTGAAAAAATTATCGTGGTGGACAATCTTAAGAAAGATGTTTTGACTCAAAAGATTTTATCGGTGGCCAAAAAACAGGGAATAGCGATTGAGAGAACTCCTTATCACCAGATGGAACGTGGTCGCGCTGGCGACAGTCGGGAAGTAATTTTGGGACGACTAATGATTGAGGATGATTGGTCTCTGGATGAGCTTTTGGCTGATTTGTATAACCACAAACAGTCGCCGTTTTTTCTCCTTCTTCATCGCGTTACTTATCCTAATAATATTGGTTTGATTGTGCGGACCGCTTTTGCGGCTGGAGTTAACGGCCTTTTTTATCAGGGCGAAAAAGAGTTTTTCCTCAATGAGGAAACTTTTCATCTGTCAATGGGCACCGTGGCGCGAATCCCCTGGGTAAAATTAAATATTTTTACCACTTTAAACGAACTTAAAAAAAACGGCATTAAAACTTTTTCTTTAGAGATGGCTGGTAAATCTTATTTTGCTACCGATCTGACCGGGCCGGTGGCTTTTGTCTTGGGTGATGAAAGAGAAGGTTTGTCCGAAACGGTTGCCACTCGGTGCGATCAAAAACTCGCTATTCCTATGCAACCAGGTCTTGATTCTCTAAATGTTAGTGCTAGTGCCGCAATTGTGCTTTTTGAAAAGGTCCGGCAGGAAAAGATAAGCACGCCATAATCGCGCAGATTATCGTGCAAGACCTGTTCCGCTTGCTACGAGACTTTTAAAATTTTTTTTCTTCTAATTTGCTCTGGCGCAAGATGGACCTGAAAGTACCGTGGGGAATTTCTTTTTTTCCCGCAGGGACAATTACCGTCAGTGTTGGTTTGCCAGTTTTGCGGTATTTGCTGTGGCTACCCTTTCGAGAGACAAAAAAGAAGTTATTTTTTTGAAGAACACCAATAATATGCCGCGAAGAGCATAATTTAGGCATAACACAAGGGAAAATTTACTACTTCGGGTCGTTGAATTTCGGCTATTTTAGGAATTTTTACTTCTTCGAAATACAATTCCAACGCCTCATTTAAGTTATCCAAAGCTTCTTTTTTTGTTTTACCAAAGCTAGAAACTTCCACGTTAAGACACTGGGAAACGTAATATTTTCCCTCTTTCCAAACAATATTTTTTAGATTGACTTTGCGCATATTCTACCTCCAAAGGTATTGTATCTTTTTATGCCCCTTGTGACAAGGTGGCAAAAAGGGCCAACGAATGAAAACGATACGAGTGAGGACGACGCAGACCACCCCCATGCAGCCGGGTCTTGATTCTCTCAACGTCAGCGCTGCCGCGGCGATTATTCTTTTTGAAAAAGTGAGGCAGGAAAGGGTTGGTTGAGCTGGTATCACGCCATAATCGTGCAGATTATGGCGCAACCTCCTCAATTAAATTTAACACACTTATTAACGACCGTCCAAGTTGGTGTTAAATTTTCTTGTTGATGTCGCAAATGTATTCTAACTTATTCAGTTTAAGGTCGTTTTTGCTATTTTTCTGTAAACACCGTGTTTATTGTTTTCGAAACAGTTTAAACACATAAAAGGCTTGGTGCAGAAAGTATTTTTGTATTTGGGATACTTTTTGGGGTTTTCCTTTTGCTTGTAATATCTTTCAACAATATAGCCAATAAATCTTGCTAGGCCCGATGTCCAAGTAAAGACAGCTTCCTTTCTTTCCTTCTCGTTTGTTAGTAACCAATCGTAGAGCTGTTCGATTTCAAGAGAGCTGATATGGCCGTTTGGTTTCCTAACCTTCATTTTCTAAAACTTTTGAAATTTGTCTTTTTAGTTTGGGGATGTCCTTTTTAGCCGTTTCCCAAACGATTTTAACGTCCACGCCAAAGTATTGATGAATCAACTTATCTCGCATACCGGCGATTTCACGCCATTCAATTTTGGGATATCTCTTAGTAATGGTGATGGGCAAATTTTTCGTTGCCTCACCAATAATTTCTATCCTTCGAATCACAGCGTCTTGAGCTTGAACATTTTGAGAAAAATCCTTTTCTGATACGGATTTAAGAGTATTTTCAATTTCAGTGATGCTGTCTAAAATGTGACCAAGAAAAATTTTAGGATCTTTGATCATAAATCACCTGTTGTTCATTCAAAATAATGTCCTTAAGTCGCGGGTGAATAGAATCATAGGTTAGAAGATCAACTTTCTTCCCCAACTTATCCTCTAAAACATATTGAAGCCTAACCAAATCTAGCAAGCTCTTTTTACCGCTGAATTTGATCAACATGTCCACATCGCTATTTTTTTTTGCCTCTCCTCGTGCTACCGAACCAAAGATTGCCGCTTTGGTTACTCCTTGGCGCTTTAAGGTGGGAACAACTTTACTGCTGATATCTCGAATTGTCATGATTAGATTTTAACATAAGAGGGTAAAAAGAAAAACCGGCTTAACTTTTGACCAAAATTTCGTTGATAAACTCCACTTTTCGTATTTGATATACTTTGGGTATGGAAATTTTAATATTTTTTCTGGCGGTTCTGTTCGGTTTTGTCTTTGGCGAGGTTTGGGTGTTAATAACAAAGAGATGTGGTAGAAAGCCTTTTTTGGGGGAGTATCATCTTCACCACAGTTTGTTTGGAGTTCTGTTATTTTTCATTGGATTTTTAACTCAAGGAATAGTAACTGTTGTTTTATTGGGGTTAGGGATGGGAATAATTGTTCAACATACGTGCAGAGAAGGATTTGAGTTTATAACCAAGAAATAGCGAGAGAGTTTGATTCTGGACGAGGAGGGGGAGGTTTGGTATAATGTCTTCGTTAAAGCTCAACTGCTTTAGGGCAGTTTTTTTGTTTTATGTCTGTAACCAACGAAGATACCGCCAAAAAGAGAAGTGTGGCTCTAGATAAGATCCGCAACATCGGCATTATCGCTCATATCGACGCCGGCAAAACGACTACGACCGAACGGGTGCTGTTTTATACCGGCCGTTCATACAAGATTGGCGATATTGACGAGGGGACGACCCAGATGGACTGGATGGCCCAAGAGCGCGAACGCGGGATCACCATTGTTTCGGCGGCCACCACCACCTTTTGGACTCCCACTTGGGACGAGGATCAGGGAGCGGTGCCCAAAGATGCTTATCGTTTCAACATTATCGATACACCCGGTCACGTTGATTTTACCGCTGAAGTGGAGCGCTCACTGCGGGTTTTGGACGGCGGCATTATGGTGTTTGATGCCGAGGAAGGGGTGCAGTCGCAATCGGAAACCGTCTGGCGGCAGGCCGATAAATATCACGTTCCCCGGATTTGTTTTGTCAATAAAATGGATAAGCTGGGGGCTGATTTTGAGCGGACAGTGGCGATGATCAAGGAGCGCTTGGGGGCTAATGCGGCGGTTATGGTCGTGCCGATGGGGAGCGAAGATGCCTTTAAGGGCATAGTTTTGGTTTTGGAAGAAAAAGCTTTGATCTGGTCGCCGGAGGATGAAACCGGGGAGAAGTATCAGATTGTGCCGGTGCCGGAAGAATATCAGGAAAAAGTCGCCTCGGCGCGGGCAATTTTGGTTGAGAAAATTGCCGAAAATGACGAGGCGGTGATGGATAAATATTTGGCCGAAGAGATTTTAAGCGTGGTAGAGTTGAAGCAGGGCTTGCGGCGAGCGACGATTGCCGGCAAGTTAGTGCCTATTTTTTGCGGCTCATCGCTTCGCAACAAAGGAGTTCAGCCGGTGCTGGATGCGGTCGTCGATTTCTTGCCCAGTCCCTTGGACATTCCCCCTGTGACTTACACGGTTGAAGCCGCCGCGCCTTTATCGGCTCTGGCTTTTAAGATTCAAACTGATCCGCATGTAGGGAAATTGACTTATGTGCGGGCTTATTCGGGCACTTTGCGGGCCGGGGAAGAAGTTTGGAACAGTAGCAAGCATCAGTCGGAACGCATCGGCCGTCTGCTTTTAATGCACGCGAATCAGCGGGAGCCTATCAATTCCGCGATTTGCGGTGAAATCGTGGCGGCGATTGGTTTAAAAGAGACGGCTACAGGCGACACTCTGTGCCAAAAAGATAAAGAGATTATTTTAGAATCAATTTCTTTTCCCGAACCGGTCATTTCTTTGGCAATTGAGCCCAAAACTAAGGCCGATCAGGAAAAACTGGGTTATGCTTTGAAAAAACTATCGGAAGAAGACCCCACTTTTAAAATTTCTTCCGATCATGAAACCGGTCAAACGATTATCTCCGGTATGGGTGAGCTACATCTGGAAATTATTGTTGATCGGATGAAGCGGGAGTTTGGCGTCGTGGCCGGTACCGGTGAGCCGCAGGTGGCCTATCGGGAAACGGTGCGGAGCACCGCTCGAGATGAGGGAAAATATATTCGGCAATCCGGCGGGCGGGGGCAGTATGGCCACTGTTTGCTGCGGGTCGAGCCCAAGGAGCGCGGCAGTGGTTTTGAGTTTAAAAATGAAATTAAGGGTGGAGTGATTCCCTCCGAATTTATTCCGGCGGTAGAAAAAGGGGTGAAAGAAGCAGTAGAAAAGGGCGTCTTGGCGGGCTTTTCAGTGACGGATATCTTAGTGGCCGTCTATGACGGCTCTTTTCATGAAGTCGATTCCTCGGAAGTTGCTTTTAAAATCGCCGCTTCGATGGCTTTTCAGGGAGCGGTCAAAAAAGCCGAGCCGATTTTGCTGGAACCGATTATGAAATTGGAAGTAACTCTGCCGGAAGAGTTTATGGGAGACGTGATTGGCGATCTCTCGTCCCGTCGAGCCCAAATTTTGGGAACGGAGTCGCGGGGCCACTTGACCGTGGTTAAAGGCATGGTTCCTTTAGCCGAGGTGCCGGGCTACTCAACTACTTTGCGGAGTATGACGCAGGGCAGGGGGAGTTTTTATATGGAGCCGTCGCATTATCAGGATGTTCCCGGCAATATTACCGAGAAGATTGTGGCGCGGCGAACGGGTAAGACTGGGGCTTGAAAAAAATAATTTAAACTTGTACAATGAAGAAGTTCGAATTTAATTAATTTATTTTTGGAGGAGAAAAATGGCGGATAAAGCGGTATTTCAAAGAAATAAACCTCATTTGAATATTGGGACGATTGGTCATGTCGATCACGGCAAGACGACGTTGTCGTCGGCGATTACCAAAATATTGGCAGAGGCGGGAACAGGAACAACTTATATGCCGTTTGACAAGATTGACAGCGCGCCGGAAGAAAAAGCTCGGGGAGTGACGATTAATATTACTCACTTGGAGTACGAAACCGAGAAGCGGCACTACGCGCACATTGATTGTCCGGGGCATAAAGACTATATCAAGAACATGATTACCGGGGCGGCGCAGATGGATGGTGCGATTTTGGTGGTTGCCGCGGATGATGGCCCGATGCCCCAGACTCGGGAGCACCTTTTGTTGGCGCGGCAGGTAAACGTGCCGGCGCTGGTGGTGTTTTTGAACAAAGTGGATTTGGTGGACGACGAAGAGATGTTGAAGTTGGTTGAGGATGATGTTCGAGCGCTTTTGACCACGTATAAGTTTCAGGGTGACAAGACGCCGATTATTCGCGGTTCAGCCCTCAAGGCTTTAGAGGGAGATGCCAAATACGTGGATTCAATTAAGGAGTTGATGAAGGCAGTGGACGAGTTCATTCCTACTCCGGAGCGGCCGCTGGATAAGCCGTTTTTGATGCCGGTCGAGGATGTTTTCTCGATTAAGGGTCGGGGAACAGTGGCGACGGGGAGGATTACCCGCGGGGTAGTGAAAATGAACGAGACGGTGGAGATTATTGGTCTGCGCGACACCAAAACGTCGGTGGTGACGGGGATCGAGATGTTTAGGAAGATGCTTGATTCCGGCCAGGCGGGCGACAATGTGGGAATTTTGCTGCGCGGAATCGAAAAGGAAGAAATTGAGCGCGGACAGGTGCTGGCTAAGCCCGGTTCAATTACGCCGCACACCGAGTTTGAGGCCGAAGTTTATATTCTGACCAAAGATGAGGGCGGCCGGCATACGCCTTTTTTCTCCGGTTATCGGCCTCAATTTTACATCGGGACGACCGATGTTACCGGCGAAGTGATCTTGGCCCAAGGAGTGGAGATGATTATGCCGGGAGACAATGCCAAGATGACGGTGAAGCTGGTACAGCCGATTGCCATGGAAGAGGGTTTGCGTTTTGCCATTCGTGAAGGCGGCCATACCATCGGTGCCGGCGCGATTGCGAAGATTATCAAGTAAAATAAAAAGGTTTGGGCTGATGCCAAAAGGCAGGATACGGGTACGTTTAAAAGCTTACGATTATCGCGTTCTGGATGAGAGCTGCGATAAAATTTTGGAAACGGCACTTTCGACCGGGGCGAAGGTGGTGGGGCCATTGCCTCTGCCGACGTCCCGAAAGTTGATGTCGGTTTTAAAATCGCCGCACACGGACAAAAACGCGCAGGAGCATTTTCAAATTTTAACTCACAAACGCCTGATTGATATTTTAGAGCCCACCGACAAAACCATTGATTCGCTCATGCATCTCGACCTCCCCGCCGGCGTGGACATTGAAGTGAAGATGTAATCGGCAGCGTTTTTGCAAAAAGACCAATATCTCCATCTGTTCGTTTTTAATGTTATCATGTTTTAAAACATGATAACATAGTTTTGAGAAAGGGAGACGGTTCAGCTGTTTTGGTCTCGGGGTTGTCAAGGCGGTGGAAGCTATGGTAGAATAGCGGCTACATTATTAGCTTGGCTTTGGAAAAAACGGAGGCGAGAAAGAAGTGCCGTGGGCACTTTTTTTGGTGATAAAGATGGAGGGTATTTTGGGCTTAAAGCAGGGAATGAAAATGGCCTTTGACGATCAGGGCCAGCGCTGGCCGTTGACCATGGTTGCGGTAGGCGGTTGTATGATTACGAAGATTTGCACCGTCGATAAAGACGGTTATTTTGCTTTGCAGCTGGCAATCGGGCAAAAGAAAACAAAGCAAAAAGGAGCCACCAAGATGGCTCCTTTGCATTTGAAAGAAATCCGAGTGGAAGAAGGCGTTTTAGCAGGAGTGAAGACAGGAGAAGAAGTTAAGGCGGGCGAGTTTTTGAAGACCGGTGACAAAATTAACGTGACTGGCTGGACCAAGGGCAAAGGCTTTGCCGGCGGTGTCAAGCGCTGGCACTTTAAAGGCGGGCCACGAACTCACGGTCAATCGGATCGGGAACGGGCACCGGGATCGATTGGTTCGACGACCACTCCGGGCCGGGTTTTAAAGGGCAAGCGGATGGCGGGGCGGATGGGGGGAGGACGGCGGATGGTAAAAAATTTGGCCGTGATGGATTTTGATGAGGAAAAAAAGATGTTAACGGTTAGAGGCTTGGTGCCGGGAGCAAAAAACGGCCTTTTAATACTTGAGAAAACCCATGCTTAAAGTTAATCTTTATAATCTGAAAGGCGAGACGGAGAAAAAAATTCTGTTGCCGAAGAAGGTCTTTGGGGTGAAGGTCAATTTGAAATTGCTGGCCCAGGCAGTGCGGGTATTTTTGGCGAATCAGCGTCGGGCCGGAGCAAAATCAAAAACACGAGGTGAGGTGGCGCGGTCAACGAGAAAGATCTATCGGCAAAAGGGGACCGGTCGGGCACGGCACGGGAGCAAGGGAGCCCCAATTTTTGTCGGCGGCGGGGTGGCGCACGGGCCGACAGGTGAACAGAATTATAAGTTAAGATTGAGTAAAAAAATGCGAAAGGCGGCACTGCCGTCGGCTTTGACGAGCAAATTGGAGAGTAAAGAGGTATGGGTTGTGGCAGGATTGAGCAAGGCAAAGGGTAAGACTAAAGAAATAGAAAAGTTGTTGAAAACTTTGAAAATAACCGGCAAGACGTCTTTGATTTTACCGGAGAGGTGGGAAAAAACAGTGCGAGCGGCCAGAAATATAGAGAAGATGAGTTTGTTTTCGGTGAAACAATTGAACGCCTATGCGGTTTTGAATGGGGGAAAACTCGTTTTGGCGGCGGAGAGTTTGGAGGTACTTAAATGAGGGGAGATGTGATTATCAAAAAGCCGGTAATTACGGAAAAAACAATGAAGCTTGCCAGTACGGGCTGGTTTACTTTTGAGGTTGATTTACGAGCCAACAAAAACCAGATTCGGGAGGTCGTGGCGGAAGCATTTAAAGTTAAGGTGATGGAAGTGAAAACGGCGAGACAAAAAGGGAAAGAAAAACGCCGGCGGTCGGGCGGGACAAGTCGAAAACCGGATAGAAAAAAGGCGATAGTGAAATTGGCGCCGGGCCAGAAAATTGATTTGTTTGCAGTGGAGAATAAAGATGAAAAACACAAGAAAAAAAACAAAGAGAGTTAAAGCGCTGTTGAAGTTATTGCCGAAACGTTCGGGCCGGAACGCGACCGGCAAGGTGACGGTACGGCATCAGGGCGGCCGGCACAAGCGTTTTTGGCGCGAGATTGATTTCAAACGGCCAGAGACGGGCGTGACCGGCAAGGTGGTGGCAATTGAGTATGACCCAAACCGGACGGCGGAGATAGCCCTGATTAATTATAAGAATGGCGGGAAAAATTATATTTTGGCGCCGGTAGGTTTGAAGATAGGTGAGACGGTCGCGGCCGGCGAGGGGGCCGAAGTGAAAACGGGAAGTGCGATGAGCTTGGAGCAGTTGCCGGTGGGGACAGTGGTGCATAATGTGGAGATGGTGCCGGGAAAAGGGGCGCAGATAGCCAGAGGAGCGGGAACGGCGGCAATCTTGACAGCGAAAGAGGGAAAGGTGGCCACGGTTAAACTGCCTTCGGGAGAGATCAGAATGCTGCCCTTAGCTTGTCTGGCCACGGTAGGACAAGTGGGAAATGCCGATTGGCGGAGTCAAAAAATTGGCAGTGCCGGTCGCCAGCGGAGACGGGGGGTCAGGCCGACGGTGCGGGGAGTGGCACAACATCCCAATAGTCATCCTCATGGCGGCGGCGAGGGCAGGTCAGGAATTGGCATGCCCGGACCAAAAACGCCTTGGGGCAAACCGGCTTTGGGCAAAAGAACAAGAAATAAGAAAAAGGCCAGTAGTCGCTTTATAATTAAACGGAGGAAGTAGCATGGCGAGATCAAGCAAAAAAGGACCATATGTTGATGTCCGGCTTTTAAAAAAAATACTGGAACAGAAGGCATTGGGGAAAAAAGAGCCGATTAAGACTTGGGCGAGGAGCAGCCAAGTCCCGCCAGAATTTGTGGGGTGTACTTTGGCCGTGCACAACGGAAAGAAATTTGTGGAGATTTTTATTAATGAGGCGATGGTTGGTTATCGCTTGGGTGAATTTGCTCCAACGAGGACATTTCATGGCCATGGTAAAGTTACCAAGAGAGTCTTAACAAAAACTTAAAATGGAAATAAGAGCGGAATCAAAAAATGTGAGAATTTCGCCGAGAAAAGTGCGCTTGGTGGCGGAATTAATTAAAGAGAAAAAGGTCGAGCTGGCGATGGATTTGTTGAAAAACCTGAACAAAGCCGCAGCCGAACCATTAAGGCTGACTTTAAAGCAGGGAATCGGCAATGCGGTGCATAATTTTAAGTTATCCAAAGAAAGCTTGGTGGTTAAGAGTGTCGAAGTGGGAGAAGGAGTAATTATGAAGCGCTGGCGGCCGGTTTCGAGGGGACAGGCGCACTCAATTAAAAAGAGAACCAGTCAAATTAAATTAGTTTTAAGCGGAGAGGAAAATGGGTCAAAAAGTTAACCCGGTGAGCTTTCGTCTGGTGTTAAATCGGGATTGGGTGTCGCGCTGGTTTGCGGCGGACAAAAATCAATATCGAAAAAATTTATTGGAGGATGTGCGTATCCGGCGGTTTTTGATGGTGAAATTACGGCTGGCCGGAGTGACACAAGTTCAAATTGAACGGTCAATTGGCAAGATGCGGATCAAGATTTTTGTCAGCCGGCCGGGGATGGTCATTGGTCGAGGAGGATCGGGATTGGAGATGATTAAAAAAAGAGCTGGCCGCCAGAATCAGCTTGCCTTCGGCGGAGAAAAATCTTTTACTGGAAACAATGGAAGTGAGAAGTCCGGAATTGTCGGCCTATTTAGTGGCGGTAAGGATTGCGGAGCAACTGGAGAAAAGGATGCCCTATCGGCGGGTAATTGCGAAGACAATCGAAAGGATAATGCAGTCGGGGGCGAAGGGGGTAAAGATCCAGCTGGCGGGGCGAATTAATGGGGCCGAGATTAGTCGGACGGAAAAGTTTGGCGATCAGGGCAAAGCGGGAACGATTCCGGTGCAGACTTTGCGGGCGGAGATTGATTATGCGACTTATCCTTGCCTGACGCGATCGGGACATATTGGCATTAAGGTCTGGATTTATAAGGGTTTGAAAGTCTAAGATGTTAGAACCAAAGAGAAGAAAATATCGAAAAGAGTTTCGCGGCAAGATGCGGGGAAGTTCCCAAAGAGGAGCCGTGCTGGCCTTTGGTGATTATGGTTTGAAATGTTTGGGACGGGCTTGGTTATCGGCGAGGCAAATCGAAGCGGCGCGGGTGGCCGTGAGTCACTACACTAAAAGAGCCGGCAGGTTATGGATCCGGGTTTTTCCGCATAAACCGGTAACGAGCAAAGGTTTGGGGTCAGGGATGGGCAGTGGGAAAGGAGATATTGACCACTACGTCGCGGTTGTCAAACCCGGCCGGATTATCTTAGAGTTAGCGGGTGTGGGTAAAGAAATGGCGGAAGAGGCATTCTCGCGAGCGGGAGATAAGTTACCGTTTAAAACCAAGTTTATTGAGAAATAATAATGAAAAAGAAAGAAAGACAGGAGTTGGTAAATAAAACGACGGCGGAGTTGCGGCAAATGAGAGCCGAGTTGGTGATGGAGATCACCAGATCAAGGAGAGATAAAAGTTGGCGGGAGATGCGGAAAGATATTGCCCGAATAGCCACCGAGTTACACAAAAAGGAGTTGAAAAATGAAACCGCTTGAAGGAGTTGTCGTGAGTGTTAAAATGGCTAAGACGGCGACGGTGCTGGTGGAGCGGAGAAGAAGGCATCCGCTATATGGCCGATCGGTGAAGTGGACCAAGAAATATCATGCGGCCTACAATCTGCCGGTGAAGAAAGGGCAGCGGGTAAAAATAACGGAAACCAGGCCGATGAGCAAGACGAAAAAATGGAAAATAACCGAGATAATTAAAATTTTTTAATATGGTGCAATTACGAACAATTTTGACGCCGGCGGATAATGCGGGAGCGAAAAAGCTCCGTCTGATCCATGTTTATGGTGGTTCATGGCGGCGGTATGGTCGTTTAGGTGATGTGGTGAAGGCGGTTGTTGACATGGCTGATCCCAACGGGACGGTTAAGGATTCGGAGATGGTGAGAGCCGTGATCGTGAGGAGTCGTAAAGAGGTTCGTCGAGCGGATGGGTCATATATTCGTTTTGATGATAACGCGGCAGTAATCATTGATAAAGAAGGAGCGCCAATTGGAACGCGGGTTTTCGGGCCGGTGGCGCGGGAAATTAAAGACAAAGGTTATAATCGGATTGTCTCGCTGGCGGCGGAGGTTTTATGAAGATTAAAAAAAACGATCGAGTGAAGGTTTTGCTGGGTAGAGACCGGGGACGGGAGGGCAAAGTAGATAAGGTGTTGGCTGGCGGTAAAAAAGTTATGGTTGAAGGCATAAATATGTTCAAAAAAAATGTTAAGGCACGCGAAGGACATAAGGGGGGGATTATTGATTTAGTTAAACCACTGCTGGTTAGCAAGGTGGCGCTGGTTTGTCCGAAGTGCGGCAAAGCGACAAGGGTCGGTTGGCAGTTGGTCGGGCAGGGGAAGAAAAGAATTTGCAAAAAATGCCGGGAGTTAATTTAAAAATGGCAAAAGTAATTAAGGTGGTTATTAATATGGGTTTGGGTGAGTCAGGGAAGGAGAAAGATTATTTGGCGCGAGCAATGGAAGATTTGGCCGTGATTACGGGCCAAAAGCCTCGGTTGACTACGGCGAGGCTTTCGGTGGCGGAATTTAGATTGAGAAAAGGTGATCCGTCGGGATTGATGGTGACTTTGCGAGGCAAGCGGATGAGCGCTTTCCTGACGAGGTTTTTCAAAGTGGTTTTGCCGCGATTCCGTGACTTTCAGGGGTTAAAGATGAGGGGTTTTGATCGCGCAGGAAATTATAACTTGGGGGTTGCCGAACAGGTAGTTTTTCCGGAAATAGAGGCCTCGAAGGTCGACAAAATCCGCGGTTTTCAGATCACGATTGTGAGCGAGGCCGCTTCGATCGAGGAAGCAAAGGCAGAGCTGGAAAAGTGGGGGGCGATGTTTGAGAAGGAGAAAAAACATGGCTAGATTGGCAAAGATGATCAAAGACAGTCGGCGGCCAAAATACTCGACGAGACAGCATCATCGTTGTTCGTTGTGCGGGCGCGCGCGCGCGTACATGCGGCTTTTTGGAACTTGTCGGCTTTGTTTTAGAGAGTTAGCGAATAAAGGGGAGCTACCGGGAGTGACTAAGGCTTCTTGGTAAGAAAAATAATATGACCGATGGTGTGGCTGATTTTTTGACCAGAATTCGTAACGGCTATCAAGCAGGACTGACGGAAGTCAGGGTGCCGTATTCAAGATTGAAAGAGGCGCTGGCTAAAGTTTTGGTGAAGTATGGCTTTTTGACCAAATCGGCGGTGGAAACGACGAATAAGAAGCGGGATTTAAATTTAACTTTAAAATATCTGGGGCGGCAGCCGGCGGCGAGAGGGATCGTAATGATTTCCAAACCCGGCCGGAGAGTTTATAAAAAAGTGGGGCAGATTCCTTTTGTGAAGAGAGGCCGAGGGGTAACGTTAGTGTCAACTTCAAAAGGCGTTATGGCGGATCGGGAGGCGCGGGAACAAAAAGTGGGAGGCGAAGTTATTGGTCAAGTTTGGTAAAAAAAGATGAGTAGAATCGGAAGAATGCCAATTGACGTGCTCGAAGGAATAAGCGTTAAAGTAAAGAACGGGGTTGTAGAGGTGGAGGGAGTGAAAGGGAAATTGAGCCGGAAATTGCCCGGAGAGATAAAGCTGGAGTTGAAAGAAGACAAGTTGTGGCTGTCGCGGGCGAGTGACGAACGAAGAGTGAGGGGCTTGCATGGTTTGTGGCGAAGTCTGGTTGCGAATATGGTGGAGGGAGTAAGCCGGGGATATGGGCGCAAGTTGAAGTTGGTCGGCACCGGCTATCGGGCAAAAATGGAGGGAGAAAAGCTCATCATTACTTGTGGTTTTTCGCATCCGGCGGAAGTGAAGCCGGTGGTAGGAGTAAAATTGGAAACGCCGGATAACGAGACGATTCAGGTTTCGGGAGTGGATAAGGAGCTGGTCGGCCAGATGGCCGCAAGAATAAGAGCTATTAGACCGCCGGAGCCCTATAAGGGGAAGGGAATTCGTTATGAAGGTGAAGAGGTGCGTCGAAAAGCCGGCAAAGCCGGTAAGGTCGGAGGTGCGGGCGAGAAAGGAGCAGAATGACAAGATTAAGACTGGCGGTTTTTCGGTCGAACAAGCAAACATCTGCTCAAGTGATTGATGATGCCAAAAGGAAGACAGTGGCGTCGGCGAGCAGTATCGGCATTAAAGATAAAGGAACTAAGACGGAAAAAGCGGTCAAGGTGGGTGAGTTGGTGGCCAAACGAGCTTTGGCGAAGAAGGTAAAAAAGGTAGTTTTCGATCGCCGGGGGCGAAAATATCATGGTCGAATTAGGGCGTTAGCCGAAGCGGCGCGGAGCGCCGGATTGGAGTTTTGATGATGCCTAGCAGTGATGGTTTTGAGGAGAAGATAATTCAAATTAATCGGGTATCCAAAAAAACGAGCGGGGGTAATCGGGTCGGTTTTTCGGTGCTGACAGTAGTGGGAGACAAAAAGGGTCGGGTGGGGGTTGGTCTGGGCAAGGCACCCGACGTGACCGGAGCATTGCGCAAAGGAATGAATCGGGCGCGCAAGACAATGACGGAGATTTCTCTTAAGGGGACAACGATTCCTTACGAAGTGCGGATAAAAGTGGGGGCGGCACGGATTTTACTGAAGCCGGCGCCGGCAGGGACGGGAATTATTGCCGGTGGGCCGGTGCGGGCCGTAGTAGAGGCGGCGGGAGTGCGGGATATTGTCGCCAAAATTTTGGGAACAAGGAACAAAGCAAGCAACGTCTACGCGACCATGGCGGCGCTGAAAACATTGAAGCGACAAAAAAGAGAGGATTAATTTTATATGTTAAATCATTTGCCGAAAATAGTAACCGGAAAAAAAAAGCGTCGAGGACGGGGGCCGGGATCGGGCAAGGGTTTTCACACAACCGGCCGGGGAGCCAAAGGGGCCAACGCGCGCCAAGCGACGAAAATTTTGTTTATGGGAACAAAGAATAAAAAGTCCTTGGTAAAGAGACTGCCCTTGTTGCGCGGCAAAGGGAAAATGAAGGCATCTAGAAAACGAAGACAGAGAGATGAATAAACTGCTCGAGGTGATTCGGCGGATAACCAGTGTGCCGGAGGTGCGGAAAAGACTTGTGTTTACGGCGGTGATTTTGGCGGTTTTTCGTTTGGCGGCGCACATTCCGGTACCCGGGGTGGACTTGGTGTCATTGAAGCAGATTTTTCAAAGCAGTCCGTTGTTGGGATTGCTGGACGTTTTTTCCGGCGGGACATTAGCCAATTTTTCTATTATGGCTTTGGGGCTGAATCCTTATATCAACGCCTCGATTATTTTACAACTGGCAACGATGCTGGTGCCATCGCTGGAGGCCTTGTCCAAAGAGGGTGAATATGGTCGGGGAAAAATTAATCAATACACGCGCTTATTGACCGTGCCCTTGGCGATTTTTCAGGCGATGGGGATGTACGCGTTGTTAAAGAGCCAACACTTGACGGGAGAGGTAGCGGTTTTGAGCTTGCTGGCTTTAGTGGCGACGATGACGGCGGGAACGATGCTGTTGGTTTGGCTGGGAGAACTGGTAACTGAAAATGGTATTGGGAACGGGATTTCGATGATTATTTTTGCCGGAATTGTAGGCCGGTTACCGGTGAGCTTGGGTCGGACCGCTAGTGTGGCAGCGGCGGACAATATTTTTAATATCGTGGTATTTGCCGTGATGTCAATGGCGGTGATTGGGGCGATTGTTTTTGTGAACGAGGCCGCGCGCAAGGTGAAGATTCAGTATGCCCGGCGTTTAAGCGGAAGTAAAACTTACGGCGGCCAGACGACCTATCTGCCGTTAAAGGTTAATCAGGCCGGGGTGATTCCGATCATTTTTGCGGTATCGCTGGTGCTGTTGCCATCGATGGTGGGGAATTTTTTACAAGGGATGCCCAGCTTGGGTTTGACCGGTTTGGCGAGGGAAATAAGTTTGGTGTTTCGTCCGAATGGCTGGGTTTACAATCTGACATATTTTATCTTGGTGATGGCGTTTACTTATTTTTACACCACCGTCGTCTTTAATCCGGAAAAGATTGCCGAAGAGATTAAAAAACATGGCGGTTTTGTGCCGGGGATTAGGCCCGGGGCGGCAACAGTGGATTATTTAAATTACATTTTGACCAGGATCACGCTGGCCGGGGCGGTGTTTTTGGGTTTGGTTGCCATTTTACCGTCAATTGCCCAGAACATAACGGGTTTGGCGACCATGAGCGTGGGCGGAACCGGAATTTTGATTGTGGTTTCGGTCGTTTTGGAAACCGTGAAGCAGCTGGAGGCGATGTTAGTGATGCGGTCGTACGAGGGCTTTTTATAGTATGAATTTAATTATAATTGGACCATCGGGATCGGGAAAAGGAACTCAAGCAGATCTTCTGGCAAAAAAACTTCAGATCCCCTCTTTATCGATGGGGGAAATTTTGAGAAAGGCTTATGAAGATAAAACTCCTGATGGTATCGAAGCGGAAAAAACTTGGGGGATTGGCAAATGGTCTCCGCCGGCACTAGTTTTTAAAATTTTAGTCGCTGTTCTTGATCAGTGTCCGAATGGATTTATTCTTGATGGTTATCCCCGCTTAGAAGAGCAAATATCTCTTTTGGAAAATTATCTTAAGACAAAAAATCAAAAAATTAATCGAGTTATTCAATTGTGTGTTTCTGATCAGGAGTCAACAAAAAGATTATTATCGCGTGCGGAAAGCGATCGAAAAACTAAAGGGCAAGCACGAAAAGATGAGACAGTAGAAAGCATCCAATCCCGCTTGCGTGAATATCATCGAACGATTGAACCAATTCTTCAGAATTTTCAAAAAAAAGGCCTTTTACTCCAGATCGACGGCGAGCGCTCGATTAAAGCGATTCATCAGGATATTGTGGAAAAACTGGAAAATGTCCAATGATCCCCATTAAGACACCGGTGGAAATTGAGATTATGCGGGAAGGGGGAAGGAAATTGGCGGGAATTATGGGTGAGGTGGTCAAAGCGGTCAAACCTGGAATTCGGCTAATTGAACTGGAGAAGCTTGCGGTTGGTTTAATTAATAAAAGCGGCGGAGAGGCAGCTTTTAAAAAGGTTAAAAGTTATGGTTTTGCGACCTGTCTTAATGTTAATGAAGGAGTGGTGCACGGAATACCCAATGGCTATCAGATTAAAGAAAAGGATCTTGTGAGCGTGGACATGGGCTTGCTTTATCGGGGCTTCAACACGGACATGGCGGTGAGTTTGGCTTTCGGAGGGAATTACCGGGAGTTTTTGACCGGGGGGAAGAAGGCGCTGGCAAAAGCCATTGAAGCGAGTCGTGTGGGCAATCGAGTAAGTGACCTCTCGTGGGCGATTGAAAGTGAGATCAAAGCAGTGGGTTATCAACCGGTTCGCGTTTTAACCGGTCATGGAGTGGGCAGGGAGTTGCACGAGGAGCCGTTGATTCCGGGCTGGATAAGAAAAGGGAAAACAGATCGGTCACCGCGGTTGGCGGTGGGGATGACGCTGGCGATTGAGGTGATTTATGGCGAAGGAAAAGGAGAGGTTGTTTTAGAAGATGACGGCTGGACAATTGCCAGTGAGGATGGTAAAATGACGGGATTATTTGAGGAAACGATTGCTGTGACGGAAAAAGGTCCGTTAGTTTTGACGTTAGCTAGTTGATGGCCAAAGAAGCAGGTGTTATCGAGACGGAGGGCGAGGTTTTGGAAGCTTTGCCCAACACAATGTTTAGAGTTCGGCTTGCGGATGGTCGAATGATTTTGGCTCATTTAGCCGGCAAGATGAGAATGTATCACATCAGAGTGATGCCGGGTGATCGGGTCAAGCTGGAAATGTCAACTTATGACGAAACAAAAGGGAGAATAGTTTTTAGAGAAAGGTAGAAATGAAAGTGCAGGCCAGTGTCAAAAAAAGATGTAAGAAGTGTCAAATTGTGAGGCGGCGGCGGAAAGTTTATGTTATTTGTAAAACGCCGAAACACAAGCAAAGGCAGGGGTAAAGATGGCGAGAATCGCCGGGATTGATTTGAACAACGACAAAAGGATTGACATTGCCTTAACAGCGCTTTATGGGATTGGCCGGCAGAACGTTAAAAGTATCTTGTTTCAGGCAAAGATAGGGGGAGAAAAGCGGGTAAAAAGTTTAACGGCAATAGAGATCAACAGAATTCAAAAAGTGGTTGATACGGTTCGGGTTGAGGGAAGTTTACGGGTGAAAGTGGCGGAGGATATTAAGCGATTAAAAATGATTGGATCATATCGGGGCATGCGGCATACTCATGGTTTGCCGGCCAGAGGCCAGCGGACGCGTTCAAATGCCCGGACAAAGAGAGGCCGGCGAAAAACAGTGGGTGCTCTCAAGAAGGAAGATGCGGCAAAAATGACGCCAAAGAAAGAGGAAAAGAAGAAATAAATGAAGGCAAAAGTTTATATTACCGCGACCTTTAATAATACTTTGGTAAGTTTTACCAACGAGAAGGGTGAGGTGATTGCTTGGGGCTCAACGGGGACAGTGGGTTTTAAGGGAGCGCGCAAATCAACTCCGTACGCGGCGACACTGGCGGTGGAATCGGTGGCAAAGAAAGTGTTGGCTAAAGGAGTGAGAGAGGTAGAGGTTTATATTAAAGGTCCGGGACCAGGGAGAGATGCGGCCCTGCGGGCACTGCGAGCGGCCGGTTTGCGGATGAATTTGATTGCCGACGTGACGCCAATGCCGCATAATGGGCCTAGGCCAAAGAAGAGGAGAAGGGTTTAATGGCAAGAGAAATAGCCAAGTGTCGTTTGTGCCGCCGGGAAGGAACTAAGCTTTATCGTAAGGCCGGTCGCTGCTATACGCCGAAGTGTCCGCTGGAACGGAAAGGGGCGGTGCCGCCGGGTCAGCACGGCCAAAGGGGTCAGCGTCGGCGAAGTGATTATGGGGTGCAGCTGCGGGAAAAACAGAAGGTAAAGAGGACTTACGGGGTGTTGGAAAAACAATTAAGAAGATATTTTGCCAAAGCAGCCAAACAAAAAGGGGCAACAGGGGTGGCTTTGTTGCGGTTGTTGGAAACGCGCTTGGATAATATGGTTTATCGTTCGGGCCTAGCGCCCTCGCGTTCCGTGGCAAGGCAGTTGGTTGCTCACAAACATATTTTGATTAATAATCAAAAAACGAATATTCCGTCTTATCAGGTGAAGCGGGGAGATTTAGTAACGATGGATATGGAAGGGTTGAAGATGAAGGAGATAAAACTAGCGTTGGCAGAAAAAGACCGGAAAATACCCGGGTGGCTGGCCCGCAAAGCCGCGGTTGGCAAAGTTGTCCGTTTGCCGGAACGTGAAGAAGTGGCCGAAGAGATCAATGAATCTTTAATTGTGGAATTTTATTCTCGTTAGCAAGGAGGCAGATGATCGAAACAAATTTTTTGGTGAAAATGACATCACGAAAAGGTGATGAGGTGGAAGTTGTGATTGAACCGCTGGAGAAGGGTTTTGGCTGCACGGTGGGAAATGCATTAAGGAGAGTGTTGCTGACCAGTATTAAAGGGGCGGCGGTGACGCAAGTGAAGATCGGGGGGGTTAAGCATCGGTTTTCAGTGCTATCCGGGATGAAGGAAGATGTCATTGAGCTGATTTTAAATTTAAAACAGCTCCGGATTAAATATAAAGGGGAAAAGCCGGTTAAACTGGTGCTGGATAAATGCGGTCCGGGCAGGGTAACGGCAAAAGATATTGAAAAAGCGGCTGGAGTGGCGATTATCAATCCGGAGCTGGTGCTGGCTAATTTGGCGAGAAAAGAGGAGCGTTTGAGGTTGGAGATGGTGGTGGAGTCGGGAGTGGGTTATTCTTTGGCGGAAGAGAGAAAAAGCGATGAGGTGGGAGTGATTCCCCTGGATAGCGTTTTTAGTCCCATTCGACGGGTAAATTATCGAGTGGAAGCAACACGGGTGGGACGGCGAACGGATCTTGATCGTTTGATAATGGAGATAACTACCGATGGAACGATCGAGCCGGAAGCAGCCGTTAAAGAAGCGGCGGATGTTTTGATTAAGTTTTTTAAACAGATATCTGACCCTAAAGTGGTGGTGGAGGAAGAAAAGACGGGGCAAAAAAGTGACGATCCGGCGCTTAAATTGACCGTAGAAGAACTTGATTTGCCGATTAGAATTGCCAACGCTTTGAGAAAAAGCGGTTTTGCGACAGTAGCGGATGTAGTCATGGCCCCAAAAGCGGATTTGATAAAGGTGAAGAATTTAGGGGAAAAATCGCTTGAGATAGTTGCCGACATGTTAAAAAAGCGAGGCTTGGTTTTTAAAGAGGAAGCATGAGACATCGAATGGCGGGGAAAAAATTAAATCGAAATACACATCAGAGGAAGGCTCTGTTTCGGGGGTTGATAAGTTCGCTGTTTATTAATGGCCGGCTTGAGACAACTGAAATGCGGGCGAAAGCGGTTCAACGACTGGCGGAAAAATTGATTACCAAAGCGAGAGTGGGGAGTCTGCACTCGCAAAGATTGGTGGCGGCTTTTTTACAAAACAGGCTGGCGATAGAAAAGGCGGTCAAGGTTTGGGGGCCGTTATTTAAGAGTCGGGCCGGCGGTTTTACCCGGATAATTCGTTTAGGCAGGCGTCGGGGAGATGATGCGATGAAGGCAAGATTAGAATTTACCGCGCCGCCCCCGACGGAAAAAGATGCAAAAGACACAGACGCCAAAAAAAAGTGAAATCAAGAGAGGGTGGCATTTGGTTGACGCCAAAAGTGAAAGTTTTGGCCGGTTGGCGGCAGGAATTGCCGGTTGGCTGCAGGGGAAAAATAAAGTCTATTACACCCCGGCTCTCGATTGCGGCGATTATGTGGTCGTTGTCAATGCGGCGCACTTAAAATATACGGGAAATAAGTTGGAGCAGAAGGTTTATACTCGTTATTCGGGTTATCCGGGAGGATTGAAAAAAACAACTTTAAAAGAGCAGTTGCTTAAAAAGCCGGAACTGGTAATTAAAAAAGCCGTCGCGGGCATGCTGCCTAAAAATAAACTGCGTGATCGACGACTGGCGAGATTGAAAGTGTTTAAAGATGAGAGGCATCCCTATGGCGACAAGTTCAAGTAAAAACAAAAAGTATTTTGCGGCGGTGGGCCGGCGCCGGGAGGCGAGTGCTCGGGTAAGATTATTTTTAGCCAAAGGGGCGATTTTGGTCAACGATAAGCCAATCGCGGAATATTTTCCCAGTTTGGTGGAGCAGGCGGTTTATGAACGGCCTTTTCGTTTGACCGATACTTGGGGAAAATATTATGCCACGATTAAAGTGGTTGGTTCGGGAAAAGTTGGTCAGTTGGGGGCGGTAGTGCATGGTTTGGCGAGGGCTTTGGATAAAGGCAATCCAGCTTTTCACACTTTGCTTAAAAAAGCTGGTCTGTTAACTCGTGATCCGCGGACACGCGAGCGGCGTAAAGCCGGCACTGGCGGCAAGGCGAGGCGCGCCAAACAATCACCAAAACGATAGTTTTGTGATTATGCCCAATCATTTTCATGGAATTCTGATTTTATTATCCGAATGTAGGGGCGCAATTCATTGCGCCCGTTCGGAAAACACCAGCGGACAATTACGCAAGATGGGCGTGATAAATCACGCCCCTACACCAGGAAGAGAAACAAGCCAGGGTTTCCCACGATAATTCTCAAAATTGGGAAGAGGATGAAGAGTTGGTCGCAATTGCTGAACGAGGCTCGAACTTTTTTCGAGCTGAAATTCGCGCCCTGACGGGCACAAATCCCGCCCAGCGGCTCGCCGCCTGACGGCGGACAAAGCCCGCAAAAATTCTCAATTCTTTTAATGATCGCGCGCAAAAAATTCTTCTAAAAGGAATTAATTTTTGCGGGCTTTGCTTCTTTGCTGACGCAAAGATGAGCCGCTGACCGCTCCAGTCCCGCTTCGCGGGACGCAGGCGGGCAAAAATTCCTTCCCCCAAACCCCCTTCCTTTTTGTCCGCCTGTTGGAAACCCCCAGCGATTTTTTCGGGCGGCGGGGCCGAAAGAGGAATTAGATTTCAAATCCCTGCTTCTGCCTTATTTTATACAACCCTTCTAAAAAGTCAGTACCGGCGTAGCCAACGATGACTGCCAAACGCCAATCTCCATTTGCTAATGCTCCGGAAACACCACCAACCACTGCCGCGACAAAAAGAGAAAAGGTGAGATACCCAAAACGGATTTTCTGATTCTGCTTGTTTTTTTCAAAATACTTAGCAATACCAACCAAGGCGCGGACAAGTCCGCCTAAAATTCCGAAAAGAATTGAAGATGATATGTTGTCCATAAATTTAATTATAGCTCAAATTCTCTGCAAAGGAAAGAATTTTCTTGACAGAGCATTTTATTTTGATTATTATATAAATAAATAATGATATACTTATATTATCATGGCTAAAAGACAATTACAATTGGAAGCAAAATTATTTAAGGGATTTTCCGACCAGTCCCGGCTTGCCATTTTGGAAGTGATTTTGGATGGCCCAAAAACTGTTTCAGAAATTGTTAAGACCACTAAACTTTCCCAGCCTAATGCCTCAACTCATTTAGCCTGTCTTTTAGATTGTGGACTTGTCCACAAGGAAAAAAATGGTCGTAAAGTTTTTTATGAACTTTCAGAGAAAGAGGTTTCCGACATTATCCGCCAAGCGCAGAAAATCTTAAAGAAACATTCAAAAGAAATTTATAAATGTACTCGCTATTAAACTATGTTAAATTACGAAAAAATTAAAAATGATTTCCCATTGCTTAATAAACAGACGAAAGGAAAACCTATCATTTATTTTGACAGCGCTTGCATGAGCTTAAAGCCAAGACAGGTTGTTGAAGCAATGAATGAATATTATTTTGATTTTCCGGCTTGCTCTGGCAGGAGCTCTCATAAATTAGGAGAATTGGTCACAAAAAAAATAAAAGAGGCCAGGCAAATCGTGGCGAATTTTATTAATGCCGATGAACAGGAAATTGTTTTTACCAGAAATACCACAGAAGGAATAAATTTATTAGTAAACTCATTAGACCTAAAAAGTGGAGACCTGATTTTAACTACCGACAAGGAACACAATTCCAATTTGATTCCGTGGCAGATATTGATTAAAAAGAAAGGGATTCGTCATGAGATTGTCAGATCAAGCGATAACGGAACATTCAACCTTGAAGAATACAAAGAGCTTGTAAAAGGGGCAAAATTAGTATCAATGGTTCACACTTCAAATTTAGACGGCACGACAATTCCGGCCAAGGAAATTATAAAAATCGCTCACGATAATGGCGCATTAGTACTTTTAGATGCGGCGCAAAGCGCTCCGCATAAAAAAATTGATGTAAAAGACTTAGATGTTGATTTTCTCGCCTTCTCCGGACATAAGATGCTTGGACCGACTGGAACTGGTGTTTTTTATGCTAAGTATGACTTGCTCGAAAAATTAGAACCGTTTATGGTCGGCGGAGATACAGTCGAATATTCTACTTATGAAAGCCATAAAATACTTAAGGCTCCGGAAAAATTTGAGGCCGGATTGCAGGATTACGCCGGCATTATCGGACTCGGCGAGGCGGTTAAATATCTCGAAGCTGTAGGGTTTGAAAATATAAAAGAGCAAGAGCTGAAACTCAACCGCTATATAACGGAAGAAATAAACAAATTACCAAAAATTAAAATCATCGGCCCTAATGACCCAGCATTAAGATCGGGCATAATTTCTTTTTACATTGAAGGCATGGATATGCATCAGATTGCCTTAATGCTTGATGAAATGTCTAATGTAATGATTAGGTCAGGACAGCATTGCGTCCATTCTTGGTTTAATGACAAAAAAATTAAAAATTCCGCCCGAGTGTCCTTGTATTTCTACAATATAATGGAAGAGGCTGAAATATTTATCAGCGATTTAAATAAAATAATGAAGATTATATAATAAAATTATGATTTGTATTATAGCATTGATAGTGTTTTCCATACTGGGTATTTTTAGCGCTACTCATCGGGCATTGGCTAAGGAAGCGTTGGATTGCGTATTCAGGAGGGTAACGCTAAGGCCGTGTAACACGGGATTTAACGAAAAAATAAAAAGCAGTATAATCGCTAAACTTTTAAACAGGTCCGTCTTTCTGGCTCGTATTTTCAATCGGTACTTCGAGATTTTTTCATGGGTATTTCTTGTCTTGATGGTTGTCAGCACTTTCTGGGTAGTTAAGGGCGGATATAATTATTATTTATATGGCAGTTGTAATGGCTTAAACCAATCGGGTTTTTGCGCCTTTGATCCTAAAGGAGAAAACAATAAGGTTACGGAAATAAATGCTCAGTGCGGAACAGAAGAAAAATCCGAAAAAATTGTTTCACTGGATAATGTTGATTTATCATCTTTTCCAACGAAGAATATCGGCTCAAAGGATACAGTAGTGCTAATCGGCTGTTACGAATGCGATTATACCAGAAAAGCTTATCCGGATATTCAAAAATTAATCAGAGAGAAAAAAACTAATTATATCTTTGCTCACTATCCAGCCAAGGAAAATACTAATTATTTATCAGAGGTTGGTTATTGTGTATATAAAGAATATGGCGAGAAATTTTGGGCGTTCAATGACTATTTATTCACGGTTGATAAAGTGAAAATTTACCAACCCGAATATATAGGAACAATACTGCAGAACTTTAATTTTGATGTTAAAAAAATTAATGATTGTATTGAAGACCCAAAAACAAAAGAAGTGGTTAGCAATCAGGTTAGTGAATTAAGAAAAACGCACTTTTATGGCACGCCGACCGTATTTATTAACGGTAAAGCATTTGTCGGGCCTAAACCTTACAGAGTGTACAAAA
The DNA here is from genome assembly GCA_043822685.1 of Candidatus Shapirobacteria bacterium. GTDB lineage: Bacteria > Patescibacteriota > Microgenomatia > PFEM01 > JBDRBL01 > JBDRBL01. The sequence continues at coordinate 862 of JBDRBL010000021.1, read as the reverse complement.
GTATACTTAATAAATTTATAATATTTTAACATATTAAACTATGTCTCATAAAGATAAAGATCGTGATGGATTTGAGGGCAAATTATATGCTCATCCCCCCATGCGTAATGCCCTTATCGCGGGTGGTCTTACCATACTCGCCTTTGGTTTAGGACATCTCGGTATTATTCCGTCCGGATTTGAAATCGCCATTTACATCATTGCCATTGTCATCGGCGGTTATCACTGGACGCGTGAAGGTATCGAAGAGCTTATCGAGTGCAAAGAAGTCGGTATAGAACTGCTCATGCTTGGAGCAACGATTGGTTCGGCCATTCTCGGCATGTGGGATGAAGCAGCATTTTTGGTATTTATTTACGGTGTCGCCGAAGGGTTGGAGGAATATGCGTATGCAAGGACACGAGCATCGATTCGCAAGCTTCTCGATCTTGCTCCAAAGGAAGCTAGAATTTTGCGCGATGGAAAACAGACAATGATTCCCGCAAGCGATCTTAAAGTTGGTGATGTATTTCTGGTACGACCCGGAGAATCAATTGCGACTGACGGCATAATAATCAAAGGCAAATCAAGCATTAACGAAGCACCGGTTACCGGAGAGTCGATTCCTGTGGAGAAAAAGGAGAGTATGCAGGTATTTGCCGCCACCATTAATCAAGAAGGCGTGCTGGAAATACAGGCCACGGCAACTTTTGCCAATAATACGCTTTCTAAAATTGTGCATTTGGTTGAGGAAGCCCAAGAAAAGAAAGGCAAAGCCCAGCAGTTTATTGAAAAGTTTGGCAAAATCTATTCCCCGATAGTACTGTTTAGCGCAATTGCTCTCGCGATATTTTCACTGCTTGATCCATCGTTTTCCGAATGG
>JBDRBL010000020.1:0-27470 GCA_043822685.1 Candidatus Shapirobacteria bacterium | reverse complement strand
CCATTTGAGGACTCCGGTTTTCTCCGAGGCTCGGATATTTTCGAAAAACCGCCTTCGCCAACGGCTTCAGTTGAGTATCTCGACGATTGCTAGAACCTCCAACCAACCTCTTAAGTTCAACAATTAAAGCTTTGTATCGGGGTCCATAAACAGGACTGTCCGGAGTAATAACAACCGCATCACCAAAAAACCCGTAATGAGTTTCGGCACCAGAGGACACGGAAGCGGCAAGAGAAGCTACAGGAGAACGCCGCCCGGGGTAAACAGCCGCCAAAACAGCACCGACTACACCAGCACCAATCATAAATAGAAAATCCCGGCGGGAGACGTGAGGAAGACTACTTGGTCTATTTTCGGCGCTCATACTAGCTCCTTTCGTCCTATAGCTTGCTATATTACCACTCCCCTACCACCCCTGTCAAGCAGTCGGAAAATCGGCCAAGTACGCCGGTAGGCTTCCACCGATAACCGGGTTGATTCGCCGATCGCCGATTCGAGCCAAAAGCTCTCGGGAGGTCAGAAAAACCAATTCCCGATTTTCGAAATTGAGCCGAGACTTTGACACCACCTCTCCGGCCTTAAAAATCAAATCGCCCGCCAAAATCATCGCAACGCGAAAATTAGCCGTCTCCCAAAAACCCAAACCGGTTAAATTTTTAACCACTTCTTTTTTCAAACCAGTTTCTTCTTCAAATTCTTTAAGGAAATAGGCGAAGAGATCGGAGGCGCTTTCAATTTTCTGTTCGTTGGGGTTAAGACTGCCGCCCAGAAAATTAATTTCTGTTTGTAAAACACTTTTGAGTGACCGACGGCCAAAAACCAGACGAAGATCACGGGTTTTCAAATAAGCGGCAACGTATATTCCGTGAGGCCGACAGGCAAAGGGCATATTTTTAACCAGATCAAACAGATGAGCGCTGACAAAGTGGTCTCTAAAACTAATACTTCCCAAATGAGCCGTGATTCGATCATCTGACGAAGAAATCTTATTTAGCCGGTAAACCGGAGCATCCCAAAGCTGGCCGCCCTGTTTTTGCCAGTGTTTAACTAATTTTGGCCACCGGAGGTCCCGCTCCCGACAAAACTCCGGTGAAGGAGAAAAGTCGCCGCCAGTGTGCCGAATAATCAAGTTTTTCGAAGTAAAACGACCGCTAAGCCGTTTCACGCTGACTCCATCAAGCTTCTCTTGTCACTTTCGAGATCATAGCCAAAATAGCTGGCAATCGGACCACAAACTTCAGCAATAATCTCTAAGTCGGCTTCAACTTCTCCTGACAATCCCCTTCTTTGCCGATAACTGCTTGGAGAATTAAAATCTTCCCGTATTGACGGAAACTCTCTCGTTTGAGCGAAATCCCTTCCTAAATAGCCAGTAATTCTTTTGATTTCTTCTCGAGGTCGAGCAATAACATCCTCATATCTGACCAAGCAAAGGCTTTCTCGTGTTTCCAGGATTGCTCGGGCAATTCGATTCCAGGCTTCAGCTTGCTCGATTGTTTCGGCCCGTAAAGCTTCAAAGGTTGTTTTCCAGGAGAGAAGAGTAAAGATAGGATTTCTGACTATGGTTAAAATTTTACCGTTCCTTTCTCGATTAAACCACTCAACAAACGATCCCCATTGTTCAATAAAAGACAAGTGATAATCTCGATTACCCAAGGAAGGAAAAGATTTTTTAATACCAACAACCGCATCGGCAACGTAAGTTACCGGCATTTCCTGCCAAGAAGTGGCATCACTAGGAAAAGTATCAGTAACTTCCTCGCCCCAATTCCCAAGCCTTTGTCTGGCAAAACCGCTTTGATAGTCAGCCAAAATTAATTTAAACACACCATCAAGAATATCCCCTTGCCCTATTTTGTACGAATTTAGCGGTTCATTAATAATCAAAATACCCTTCCCGCTGTTTAGCATTGTCCCCAACAAAGTACTGCCGCTTCTTGAGGGTGCGGTAAAGTATAATAACTGGTGCTGGCCCCAATAAGACTCGCTCTCCAGATTACTGCTTCCTCCCCCAAATTCTCGTCGTTCAGTTACACCAGCCATCTTGCTTCTGAATTATATCACCGAAGGGCAAATCAATGTCCCGGCGATGTATAATATTATAACGTCGGGAATTACTTCGGCCGCTATTTTAATGAAAGACCAAAGATTAAATTTTATTACTCGTAAAAGCGAGCCGTATGTTTGCGAACACTGCGGCATTCGGGTAATAGGGGGAAGGAATAATAATCACTGCCCGGCATGTCTTTGGAGCAAGCACGTTGACGATCAGGTTCCGGGAGATCGAGCATCAAGCTGTCAAGGTTTAATGAAACCAATTGGGGTAACCGCGGGGAAAAAAGGCACCTGGAGAATCGTCCAGAAATGTACCAAATGTGATCATATCTTCACGGTCGATACTTCTCCCGAAGATGATTTTAAGGTCATCGTTGGACTTTCACAAGGGGGCAGATTGTCGTCAGGCAAGAGCCTGAAGCACCGCGTCAAAAAGCTTGAGCTTGGGTCTCCTGGCGAAAGCAGTAAGCGGCCAGCTTCTGAACCAAAAACTGGTCCAGAGAGCGGGTGACCACTGTTTGCGTGTAACCATACTGATTAAGAAGAAGCGCTCGGGTTTTTTGTCCCCGCCAACAAAAACCAATTGACTCGCCTCGGAAAAAGAAAAAAGGTCAGCGATAAATTTAGCTTGAAGGGCTTCCCTTAAAATCCCCCGTCTCTTAATCAGGGGCAGGTTCTGCTCACGAGCAAAGGCTAAAATTTGATCAAAAATCCAAATAAGCCTTTTCCGGTTCGGCTAAAGCATAGTAACACCCATCAACCGGACTTTTAAACCAGCGAAATCCCCAAAAAAGCCGGGCAGACAAGCGGCTGTAAAGAAAAACCCCCACCGGAGTGACAATTTTTTTGGTCGTTAAAGAAGTGACACTGGTCACATTGGCCACCGTTTCCGGAATCAAGCCATAAAAGCTCAAGGCTGATTCACTGCTAATGTAGGAAGGTGAATAAAGTCGATTAGCTAAAGTCAATTCATCGGGTAAGCGTTCGGGAAAAGCATAGAGTCCGCGCTTAAGACGCAACAAGCGACCGCTCGACGCGCCAGGCTGTCTCTGAATTGCCCGGCGCTCGTATTTTTCAAAAAACTTCTCCGGCTCATCAAACCAGATAAGCCTTCTGTGTTAGACGTTGGCATAGGTTGATAAAAAAGTGGTTGGAACCTTGGGAGCTCGTCTCCCCCATTTAAACTCATAGCCGAAAAGTCTGCCTTCTTTTTCCTCCACATAATCAATCTCTGCCCCGGTATGCGTCCGCCAAAAGTAAGTTGAAGCCAAAAAATTACCGTAGGCAAGATATTTTTTCCGCTCAATCATCAAAAAATTTTCCCAGAGCTGACCGCAATCGTTGCGGTCCGCCAAGGGTTTAAAATTATCAACCACCTCATTTCTAATCCCCAAATCATAAAAATAGAATTTGTCCATTTTGCTCACCTCTTTACGCAAGTTGCGGCTAAAACCGGAAAGGCGAAAAATAACAAAGGATTTTTCCAAAAGATCAAGATATCTCTCTACCGCTTCCCGGCTCAAATTAAGAGAAGCGCTTAATTCTGTCAAAGAGACCTCGCTGCCAATTTGGAAAGCCAAAAGCTTCAAAAGATTTTTAATCTTGCGAGCATATTTAATCGTTGTCAATTCCAGCGCATCCTTGTACAAAGATGATTTTTCAATTTCGGCTAGCAATTGACGTTTCTTTTGCCAACTGGCCAAGGTTAAAACTTCAGGGTAACTGCCATAAATTAGATACTCCTCCAAATGCTCGTTTAATTCAAATGGGGAATACAACGACTTTAATTCAGCCAGAGAAATTGGATAAAGAGTATACGTCCAAACCCGTCCTGTTAATGGCTCGCTAACTTTATTGGCCAAATCAAAAGAGGAAGATCCGGTGGCAATCACTTTTAAATCGGGGAGGTTATCAGCCAGGATCTTCAAATTAAGACCAATCTCGGGAATCCTTTGCGCCTCGTCAATAAAGAGCAGCTGGTAACCGGCCGCAAGCAGTTTTAACTTCCCTAAATCACGGCTGGCCAAAAGATCAAAATATTTAGTTTGGTCGGCATTAATCGACAAGACTCGCCAGCCCAGTTGAGCAATAATCGTTTCAATGACGTCAACACTACCTCAAAAACAGGTTGTTGTCAAGAGATAATCACGTTATTTCCGCTGGTCAATACTCTCAAATCGCGTTATTTCGTTAACCATTAACCAAGAAAACTCGAACACGGCGCGGAGAACACGAGGCAGATGGCCGGGCCGGGTAATCAGCCGCCACAGCCACTCGACTCCCCCACGCCGCACCCAAGCAGACGGTTTAGGAGCAAAGCCGGTGAGATAATCCAAAGAGCCGCCGACGCCGACAAAAACGCTTCCCTTAATTTTGTCTTTATGAGCCAGAATCCATTCTTCCTGTTTAACCATGCCATGACAACCAAAAACAATTTCTAATTTCAAATTTCTAATTTCTAATTTTTCGTCAAGATTAACAACACGAAGACAAGGAAAACGCTCTCGTAATCGAGCCAGCTGGCACTTTTGTTGAGCCTGATCGCCCCGCCTGGCACCGGCAATGCCAATCTGCCAATGATGTTGATTGGCCAGCGCCAACAGCTTCTCCGCCAGAAGCGAGCCTGAAACCCGATGTAAGGGCGCATCGCGATGCGCCCGCACCAACCGCCAAATTCGCTGCCAAATAATAATGCCAACTCCGTCCGGCAAATTGTAATCAGCCTGATTCAAAAGCCGGGCAAATTCGGAATGATGGTAAGCGTGCACCAAAAATTCCGGGTTGGGCGTAAAAATCACCAGCGGCCGCCGCGCCACCCGGGCCTCAATTTCGCCTAGCACTTCGGAAAGGCTAGTGCCAGACAAGTTGACACCAAGCATTGTGACGTGTTTTCGAGCTATTTTGATCATTTTGAAGCTAAATTTTTAAAAATAATCAAAAATAATAAACCTTATAATATTTATTATTTGTTGATCAAACCCGCCAGCCGGCGGACCAGTCACCCGTTATCTCGATATAACTATTATAACACTTATAATTTTGATAAAATTTATCCCAAAAGTACTTTTTCGAACACTTTCTTTACTCACAAAATTGCTGGTTTTAACGATCTTTTCTTTAATTCGTAATTTATAATTTGTAACCGATGATTAATTTATTATAGGCTAACTATTAATGCTTAACTATTGGCGATGAACTTCGCTCACTTCCTCAAAAGAGATTTCTTATATAGGTCGATGTTCTCCAAGGCAATCCCGGTGCCCCTGACCACACACAAAAGCGGCTCGGCAGCGACATGGGCCGGCACACCGGTTTCGTTGGTGACTAGGCGGTCAAAGCCCCGCAGTAAACTGGTGCCGCCGCTCAAAACAATGCCTTTGTCAATAATATCGGAGCTTAACTCCGGCGGCGTTTCCTCCAAAACCGCCTTGATGACGCCAACGATGGCGCGCAGAGGCGGCTGAAGCGCCTCGGTCACCTCACTCGCCGTTAAATTAAAGAGCCGAGGCAGACCGGTGATGGAATCGCGGCCCTTAACCTCCATTGTTTCCTCCTTGTTGAGCGGCACGGCGGCACCGATCTGGATTTTTATCTGTTCGGCCGTCTGGTCGCCAATAATAAGATTGTGTTTTTTACGCACGTAGGCGGCAATCGCCTCATCCAAGCGATTGCCGGCCACCCGAACCGAGTGATGGACAACCACGCCGCCGAGAGAGATCACCGCCGCCTCCGCCGCGCCGCCGCCAACATCCACAATCATATTACCCGAGGCAGCCGCCAGAGGAATCTCGGCGCCAATAGCCGCCGCCAAAGGCTCGTCAATGAGATAGGCAGTGCGAGCGCCGGCAGCGAGGGTCGCGTCCAAAACGGCGCGGCGCTCAACTTGAGTGCAGCCGGCCGGCACGCAGATCATCACCTCGGGCTTGAAAAACAGCGAACCGCCACCAACCTTGCGAATAAAGTAGCGCAGCATCGCCTCGGTCACCACGTAATCAGCGATCACGCCGTCACGCATCGGCCGGGAGGCCTGAATATTGCCGGGTGTGCGGCCAAGCATTTGTTTCGCCTCGGCGCCAACGGCAACCACCCGATTATCGTCAACGGAAACCGCCACCACCGAGGGTTCGTCAAGAACAACCCCCCGACCTTCAACCCAAACCAGACTGTTGGCCGTGCCAAGATCAATAGCGATACGCTTGATTAACATGTTATTTGATCCAGTTAGATCACTTGTAAATTATGGCAATCATAGCACACTTGGTGGTATAATAAAAAGCAGAATGTCTCTGATCACCAGAAGGATCATCGTTTTTTCACTGGCTTTGGCGGGGATTGCGGCGGGAACGTTTCTCGTGATTAAGTTCGCTCAAGGTTACCGGCCGGATTTAACCCAAAAAAATCTCCAATTGCAGGCCACCGGCCTGCTGGTCGCCACCTCGGATCCGGACGGCGCCCAGCTTTGGATCGACAACAAGCTGAAAACCGCCACCAATAACACTATTAACCTGCCTCCGGGCAGCTACACCGCGGAAATTAAAAAGGACGGCTATTCAAACTGGAAAAAACAGCTGGAGATCAAAAAAGAACTGGTAACTCAAGCCGACGCCTATTTATTCACTTCATTCCCGGACCTGAAAGGCATGACGTTTACGGGAGCGGAAGAACCCAAGTTATCGCCCGACGGGCAAAGAATCGCCTACCGGGTGACCGGCACCTCGACAATGAATCAGGGCATTTGGGTTTTGGATTTGGTCGATCGGCCGCTGGGCTTGAACCGCGAACCGCGTCAAGTCTTAACCGATGCCGCCGCCGAGTATCGCTGGACGCCGGATTCCAAACAATTGATCGTAATCAGAAACAGAGAGACGTTTTTGGCTGACGCCAGCAAGCCAAATCCCCCTCAAAATCTGGTGAACATCACCCTGACGTTGTCAAGTTTGGAGGAGCAGTGGCAGGCGGAGGCCAAACTCAAGGAAGAAGCGAAAATAATCAAATTGCCGGAAAAACTGGCCGAAATCCTCCAAGAAAAAGCCGCCGCGGTGATCTTTTCACCGGACGAGACCAAGGTTATGTACACGGCCACGGCCTCGGCCGAGATCCCGGAGAATCTGCTTCCCCAATTACCGGCGGCCAGCACTCAAAAACAGGAGCGAAAGCTGGAAAAGGGGAAAATTTATGTCTACGATCTCAAGGAAGACCGCAATTTTTATATTACCAATGCGCCCGAAACCAGCCCGCCCAATAAACCCATAAACAATAAAGAGGTGCTATGGTTCCCCACATCAAAACATATCTTTATAGTTCAAAATGATAAAATAAGTATCGGCGAGTATGACGGCACCAACTGGCTGGATGTTTATACCGGGCCGTTTGTGAACTCGTTTGCTTTCCCTTTTCCGAGCGGCGGCCGAGTGGTCGTCCTGACCAGCATCGGCAAAGACACGCCGACAAATCTCTATGCGATTGGGTTGAAGTAGTCGCCTTGGGTGTCCTCACCAAGAATCGAACTTGGATTTAGGGTTTAGGAAACCCTTGTTCTATCCGTTGAACTATGAGGACAATAATATTATTGTATTTTAGCAAGTTGACAGGTAGAATAACAATCACGGGGATTGGCGCAGTGGTAGCGCGCACGGTTCGGGACCGTGAGGCCGTGAGTTCAAATCTCACATCCCCGACTAGGGCTCCAAAACCACTTCTTGGGCCGACTTTAAAAAGTAGCCGCGCCTTGCTTCCAAAGTAAAATCTTCGCCGTAGACTTGCCCGCTGTCTTGGACTATGGTTTGCCACAGACTTGATTGGAAATTGCTAACGGCTGATAACTGATTGTTCAGGCCAAGTAATTTTTTCGCGGTGCAATCGACACAATTGGCCGTTACCGGCAAACCCACCGAATTCCAACCGGACCGCAAAGTGAGTTTGAGCGGCTGGGTAATCGCCTCGCCGACGACTTTCAACCTGCTGGCGTGCAGATTTTGGACAAAATAGGCCGCCCCAAGGATAATCTCGAAATTATTTTGGTCAATACCGAGTAAATATGACTCCCAACGGCCGTCAGACCAGCGGGAAATAGCGCCGGTCAAGCCGCCTTGTTCATTAATCATTTTGGCCAAATCAGCGGCTAAAATCGGCTCAAGCGGCCTCACATTAAGCGTGATTAAATTCCAGCCTTCCAGCAAACGCAGACTCCCCGCCTCGCCGATTTCAAAATTGCTTTTTTCCGGCTGGCCGATTTTAATTAATTTAATTTTGGTAAAATAATCTTTGCCCTGATCGGGACTCCATCTGAAAGTTAATTTTTGATAACCCAAAGCGCTCACGGTCACCGTATAAGTCTGCTGGGGCAGATCAAGGGTAAAATTACCGTCTTGATCGGTTTTAACCGTGTACACCTTGCCGTCTGAAGTTGTAAAAGTAATCACCCCGTTGCTGATAATTGAGCCGCTGACGTTGCCGGCGATATTTACTGTCGCCCCGGTCGCCCCCGGCACGGCGGCCGCGGCTTTGGGCGTGTAGCAAAAATAAAGCCCACCCACTTCGGCCACTTTTTGACCGCAAATAGAGCCATCATTAAGTTGAAAACAGTTTTGCATTCGGGAGGGATTGCCATTGGCCTTGGCAAGTAATTTGTCCAGCGTGGCAAAACCGGTCGCCGCGCAAGCCACCGGCTGGCAATTGGCGTCGCACTGGTTTTTACCTGTTATTTCACCCGGCTTGTTACTGTTACAATCCAAATGTCCGCCACACCTGTTAAAACAAAAACCTTCACGACCATGTTGAGAATAAGAATAATCTTTGCAATCACTGTTGCATTGATAGAGTTTATTCATTGTTCCGCCCGTATTACAGGTGAGCCAATACAAATTTCCTTTTTCTATTGTCGCATTGTCTCCACCGGCGACAGTATCACAAACTTCCGGCGGGGTGATTTTTCCGTCACCGCAAACAGCTATTTGACCGACGGGGGCGAGTGGCTGGCCGGCCCCGCCAACGGGCGGCGCGGCGGGGGCAATATCTTTGATCTGCCCACCAACACATTTTTTGTCGGCCACATTAACCCAGCTATTACCCTCGCATCTTCTCACGGTATTATTAGGCTCGCACCAAGGCGAAGTTAAGGATTGCCGATTATTACCCGCCCCGCACTGATAGCGTTTATCGCTTTCGCACCAAGTACTGCCCTGATGCATCGCGCAATAATTATTTTGGTTGCCCGGAGAGTTAACGCATTGGTGAATCGCCGGATCGCAAATTTGATTTACGGCGCACTGCGATGACCAATCACAATAATTGCTTGTCTGAAGGGTGTCAACCACCGGCAAATTATTTTGGCACTTCTTCCAAATCCCGCCCTCCTGCCATCTTTGAGGCAATTCATTTTTCTTGCCGTTCACACAATTAAAGCGTTTATCACTCACACACTCCCCCTGCCAATTCGCCGGTCGATTTTGACAGAAAACATCTACGACAGGCGCCGCGGCGGGGGCGGAAACCGCCGGCGAAGTCTTACAATTGAGAGCGGCGTGAACACAATCGCCGATACGCCAATATTTCTCACCACTACCGGCGCGAGTACATTCACGTACCTCTTTAGCTTTACCCTCGGCGCAACACTCGCCATAGGTACGGCCGCTGTCGCTTCCTTCACACGCCGGCGCCGAAGCCGCCGCAAGGGAGGACAAATTCACCCGATTTTTCAAAGCGACATTGGCAGTTGTCAACGCCGTCAAGGATAGCAAAAAAATCATCGCCAAGGCCGTTATTGGCTCAACAAAACCATTGCGTCCCGTTTGCATTTTCATCTTAAAATTATCTCTCCCAAATTTTTATCATTGCTAAGCGGCAAAAATTCCGCTTGGACCCGACCACCGGGCGCAGACACCTGAACAAAAAGATCATGCTGAAAATCATCGACAGCCGCCAGCGAGCCGCCGTCAAAAGCGCGCAGATTGCCCAAATCGCTTTGCCAAAAACCCTCCTCATTCGTATAAGAAACGAGGCTTTTTGATGCAATCAGGTTATGGTTTGATCGGTTAACCAAAAAGATCTCCACCAAGGCATTGGCGGTCGGCGCTTGGTCAGTATCCAGAATCCGGCCAAAAATTGGCTGGGGCAGACCGGGCGCCGCCAAGATGCCGGCGGTTTTGAGACTGGGCAAAACCCGGCCGTTACCCCCCTCTTTCCAAAAGCGGCCGCCGGAATAAACCCGGTAGTAATAAGGCATCTCGACGGCCAGATCCTTCAAAAAAACATAGTGGGTGTCCCCGTTGATCTCATCGGAAAAAAAAGTTCGGGGAGAAAAGACAAACTCCAGTGTTCTTAGCAATCTATTTTGTTGAGTGCTGATAGCCACGCCGCCGCGAGCAGGTCGGGAAGTTGTCCAAGCAATTACTGCCGAAGAGTCCGTCAGATTGGCCAAAACGAGATGTTCAGGCGGCAAATCCGGCTGTCTGATTAGCACATCAAGAATAAGAGTGATAATTAAAGCCAAAACCGCCAGCAAAATCAAACGAAAATCTTTACTTTTCAACATAATCATTGCCCAAATAATCCTCTTAACCAGGCTAACAAATTAAAGCGCGGCCTGTCAATGTCCTCATCCGCCGACGAGGCGGAGCCATCAACTGCAGACGGCGGCAAGTTACTCAAACTCGCCGACGACTCAAAGCTTTGGGACTGTTCACCTTGCACCAGTGTCAAAACCTCCTGAACCACCACTTCCTGGGTTTCACTGCCCTGATTGGTTTGAAAAAGCAAATAGCCCTTCTCTCCTTCTTGCAGTGGATAATAATCCTGACGGTTTTTTTCGAGCGCATTGGACAGAGTCAGCAAAAAGCGGCCCTCACTATCGGTCAGGGTCGAAATCGGCAAAGAATCATTAAAGGCAAAATAAACCAGCGCCTCACCGTTCGCCTGACCCCGAAGGTAAAAAGGCGCCGGCGGGGCGGCGGCCGCCACTTGAGCCGTATTAAAAATATAAGGCTGATCTTGATTGGCAAACTTTTGACCTTGAGAAAGAATCTCAAAGGCATAGGTTTGGTTGGGACGCAAATTTTCCAAAGTAACGTGGTGGAGACGGGTAATCAAGGCGGCGCCGCGATCATCGGGAAAAGAATCCGTCCCCAGCTTAATCGTGCCGGTTACCGCCTCGTCAGTTACCCAAGAAACAGTCAGAGAATTGGCCGAGAGATTGGTCAGTTTAATCTCGCGCGGCGTCGCCCCAATTGAAGCAGTAACCCCAAGACGGGTCGGCTGACCCACCAGCACTCCCAGCAACCCCAGAAACCCCAAGCTCCCCCCAATCATCGCACTCAAACCCACCAATTTATATCGTGGCATTGCTTTCAGTTAAAATGATTTAAAGAAAAAAGTCAACTATCACCGCATCAACGCCAGCTCGAGCTTGTCGCCTTTAAACACCGCCCGCAAATTTTTCAACCTAATTCCCCTCCTGGTCAACTGGCCCTCCTTGCCTTTTTCTTGATTGCCAAACAAATCAAAAAGCATTCTTCCCGGATTATTAAGCGAACTACCGACTAACACGTTCGCTCCTCCTCTTGTGGCCAGATTGCCCCCTTTAATATCTAAATAATTCGAACCCTTAACAACAACAGGAACGTCGTCTGGACCATTTACAAGACAATAGTTATTTAACCTAATAACCAAACCGCGACCGGTATCGCAAAAACCTGCATTAATAGTGCAACCACTGCCGGAGATAGTCAAATTTAAAGAATCAATCCTAATTTCCGGCCTTGACCTTAATAATTGGTCAAAAATATTCTCAAGCTCAGCTTCGGACAGAACGAAAGTCGCGGTCGACTCATCGCGCAAACGCCGCGCCGCCAGATCAAAACTAAAAGCTTCAGGGGGGGGTCGGCGCTGGTTCCACCGGCCGCGGCATCACGGACGGCACGGGCAGGGTGGCTGGTGTAGGGGCGCGATTCATCGCGCCCGCTTCTTTGGCCGCCAATTGCGCTTGCAAAGCGGCAACTTCTTGATGCAAATGTTCATTTTCCTCTGCCCTTGCCTTCAATTCTTCCCGATCTTCATATCGAACAGTGAAATCATCACTACTTGGCCGCGGGCGCGGGGGCGCTTCACGCGGTAGGACAAACAAAGCGGCAACTTCCTCATGATCACGACCGGTCAAAATAAAAGGATCTAACCGCGGATCGGCCAAGAACTCACACGCCGCCTCGGCGCCGCCCAATTTCGTCTCCAAAGACCGCAAAACACCGGCCAAATGAGGCCGGTCGCGCTCCAAATCCGCCGCGGTTATCGGAACCGGACCATGGCCAAGCCAAAAAGCCCTCGTCAGTCGCGCTACAGCCGGCGCCACCGCCGCCAAGACCGCGTCATCCCGCAAAAATCGTTCCACAAACAGATTTTCTTCCGGCGGAAAACGCCGAAGCATCTCTTTAAAAATTGCTTCCTCTTTTTGGGGATGTTGAGCTTCTACGGAGGAGTGAGACCTCGCCCCGATTGCTCGTTCAACCCGCTCGTTGCCCTCATTGCCAAAACCGCCTTCACGCGTCTCCGGCATCTTGGTCCCCCTTGAGCAGTTTTTCTTTTAATTTGAGAGTTTGCCGGGTAATTAGCTCGTCCAAATTGGGAACTTGGGCGCGCAAAAAAGCCTCCATTTCGCTCGGTTTGGCCGCCAAATTGGCCAATTTTTCCATTTGCGCCTCATCTAAATATTTGGGCAGATCTTCTTTGATTAGCCGCATCATCACAATCTGGTGAATCTCCTTGAGATAAGCCTTCATTTTACCACTCCCAAAACGTCTTGGCCGTCAACATTGTCAACAACGACAATATCTCCAGTCCCGACTTTGCCCTGATTTTCCGAACTGCCCAAATCGTGCCAGGAAAAAGCCTTCCCGTCGTCATCCAAAACAACTTGTTTACCATCCGCGCCGGTCGCCGCCCAAAAATCAACCGTCTGATCACCGACCACCACTTTTATAAGCACACGACCGGAATAACCGGCAAATTTATCCGGCATGGCCGTGGGAGCCTGTGTGGGAGTTTCTGTTGGTGTGGCCGTGGCAGAAAAAAACGGCGGCGACAGTGGAGTCGGACTCGCCTCATGGGTAGCCAGCGGCACTCGGGTTCTGGTTGCTTCTCTGGTTGACAGCGCCGTTGGCGCGGCCATAACCGTCGGGGAAGGAATAAGCACTGGAATCGAAGGAGGTTGCTCCACGGGAGAAAGAAGAAGTGCTCCAAGAACAAGTGTTATCCCGACGCCACCGGTAATCATTGCTGCAGCGGTCCTCTTTTGCCAAACAGGAGTCTCGTCAAACATTGACCGCAATTCCGCCAACTCCGTTTTTATTCTCTGCCCCAACCGCACTTCCGGCACGGCCCCCGCTTCGTAAGTTTCGGCAAAACGCGGATCGCCGGGCAAAACGCCCGTTTCCGCCGCTTTTTGAAAAATTTCGACTTGGTTCACAAGGTGTGATTATACCAGAAATCTCACTCTCCCCACAACAACTGCTGGTCGGCGCGGGAATAAGCATGAAGCTCGTCTTTTTTAAACCACAGCTCAATTTCCAATTCCGCTTCCTGCGGCGTCCCGGAGGCATGAATCAAATTGTGCACCGAGCGTTTTTTTTGATTGGATAAAATCGGTGAATCAAAGGCATAATCCCCCCGAATCGTCCCCGGCGGCGCCGCGTGCGGAAAAGTCGGCCCAACGATCTTGCGCACAATCTCCACCGCTCCGGGCGCTTCCCAAACCAGCGCCACTACCGGCCCCTCTTTTTGCCCACATTGACAAACCACTCGTCGTTATAACCATAATGTTTGAGAGCAAATTTCTTGTCAATCCAGACCATTTTCGCGGCCACCAGTTTCAAGCCGGCTTTTTCAAAACGGCTAATGATCTCGCCGGTTAAGGCGCGCTGCACCCCACAGCCTTTCTAGGAAATTTTTAGTTGCCCAATAAACAAGTAGTGGCGTGATTTAATTAATTTTTGAATTTTTTCTTCCTCATACGGCCCAATCACCGCCAAGTTGAGCTTTTCCGGACAAAAAAGATCTTTGGCAACAGCCTGCACCTCTTCGGCCGTCACCGCCTCTATTTTAGCCAAGGTCTCCGCCGGCGGGGTGATCTTCTCGTCCAAAATTACCTGATGAGCATAGCGATTAGCAACTTCCTGCGAATCCTCAAGAGCCAAAATCAAGCTCCCTTTGAGCATTTCTTTGGCTTTAGTCAACTCTTCATCCCCTATCTTCTTCTCCTTCGCCTTTCGCAACTCATCTAAAGTGACCTTGACCGCTTCGTCCAGTTTGGCCAGCTTGACCCCGGCTCGCGCCATAAACACCCCCGAATCGGTGTAATAATCTCCGCCGGCGCCCACATAATAGGCCAAGCCCCGCCGCTCGCGAATCTGCAAAAACAAGCGCGAACTCATCCCCCCGCCCAAAACCGTGGCCAAAAGCGACTCGGCAAAACGCCGGTGATCACTGCGGGCATAAGCCGGATAACCCAAAACAAAGTGCGCCTGCTCGGTTTTTTTGTTGACAACTTTTATGTGCACCCGTTTTTGATCTGGTTTGATAGCTTGCTTGCTATTTTTACCTAGTTTTTTAGGCAAGACAAAATATTTTTCCGCCAAAGTTTTAACTTGGGCCAGCGTCACCCCGCCGGCAACCACTACCACCATATTGTGAGGATAGTACAGCCGCTGCAGGTAATTTACAAAATCACTCCGTTGCATTTGCCGAATAATCGCCGGTGTCCCGGCAATATCCCAACCCATCGGCGTATCACCATAAACCAAGCGCAAAAATACCTCGCCCACTTTAATTTGCGGCAAGTCTTCATACATGTTGATCTCCTCGATAATCACTCCTTTTTCCCGCTTGATTTCTTCATCTTTGAGCAAAGAATTGGCCAGCATATCGGATAAAATATCGAAGGCCAGCTCCAAATGCGTGGCGGCCGCTTTAATAAAATAATTGGTAAATTCCCGATCGGTAGAGGCGTTGAACTCGCCGCCGATGCCGTCAACTTCGGTCGCAATTGCCCGAGTAGTCGGACGTTTTTTGGTGCCCTTAAAAGCCATATGCTCCAAAAAATGGGACAAACCGTTGATTTTTGGGTCTTCGTAGCGACTGCCGGCCCCCGCGCCAACCATCACCGTCGCTGACGGCAGCTGCGGCATCGAGGCCACCACAACCCGCAAGCCATTTTCTAAAGTAAGCATTTCATAATCGACCATGGGGGCGATTATAACTAATTTCTCCCCCTCTTGCCAGCAGTGATACAATCACTTCATGCCGGAAAGAAAAGGCAAGCCAGAAACAAACCGAACAATCGAAAGATCGGTTGCCTTACCAGCCAGAGAGATCGATCGAACAAGGGGTTGGATGGGAAGCAGTTGTGCTCTTAAATATTTGCGGCAAAAACGACCGGCAGGCAGTCGTGAGTCAGCCCGATTGGTCATTCAATCTTTAGATAAAAACAAGGGACAAGCGACGCTTTTACCCCCGCACCAGCGCTATGCCTCATTAATGTTTTACCCGCCTGATAAGCATGGCTGCCAGATTGAATTTTCTCTTCCCCTAGGTTCAGAACCACGGACGGAAAAAGCAAAAACTCGAACTCTCAACTGCCCCAACACGACTCCAGCCGCCGTCTTGAAAATCACTACCGACGCTTGGGCCAATCTTCAGAAATTACTTGCGGAACCCATCACTGGCCAAATTGAAACTAAACAAAACGGCCGGTGGC
Source organism: Candidatus Shapirobacteria bacterium (assembly GCA_043822685.1). Lineage (GTDB taxonomy): Bacteria > Patescibacteriota > Microgenomatia > PFEM01 > JBDRBL01 > JBDRBL01. The sequence goes on along the minus strand of JBDRBL010000020.1, from coordinate 11,674 downwards.
AAGAACATAACAAGCCTTTTTCTCTTCCCTCTTTGAAATTGGTAACGACCCCTTGACTTTCGATAAAGATCGAAATATAATCACTTTTGTATGACAAAAAGCGAAACAGTTTGGCAATTTATCTTGGAGTCAGCCTTAAACGAGCGGCAAAATCGCTTTACCCAGCAAGATTTGGCCCTGCGTTTGGGCTACTCCTTGAGTACTGTCAATCACGCCGTTGCCTCCCCAACTCAAATTGGCGCTCTGCGCAAAAGCGGCCGCTATTTTACTTTGGAAAACTTTTCCAAACTCCTCTACTTCTGGGCCAGCTGGCGCCACTTGCACCGGGATATTATCTACTCGACCTACTCTTCCGAACCGATTTTAGAAAGAGAGGGTTTATTGCCACCACAAGCGGTTTTAGCCGCCTACGGCGCGGCGCGGCATTGGCTGATCGAACCGCCAGCCGATTACGACCAACTTTATTTTTACCTCGCGCCCGAGCAAGAATCAGAAGCTCGCCACCGCTACCCGCCTGCCGATAAAAAACTGCCGGCTAATGTGATCGTCCTGAAAAAGGCCGCCTATTTTGCCGCCAATATCGATTATACCGGTTTACCCCTAACATTTGTTGACATCTGGAACTTAAGCGATTGGTATGCTCGCGATTTTACTCTCGCTTTGGAGGTCAAAATCAATGCGCTTTTATCATGATTTGATTACTCAAAAAAGTTTTGCCGAGCTTAAACAACTGCAAAAAACCGCTGACTTTATCCTTATTGGCGGTTGGGCCGTCTATTTTTACACCCATCAGCTTAAATCCAAGGATATTGATATTATTCTCAACTACGATCAATTGAGCAAGCTTGCCGCTCACTATGCCTTAACCAAAAACGAGCGGTTGCAAAAATACGAAGCCAGAAAAGATGAGGTACAAATTGATCTTTACTTGCCTCATTATTCCGATCTGGGCATCCCCGTAGAGGAATTACTCAAACACACTGCCGGCATTGAAGGTTTTGTTTTACTACAAGCCAATTATCTCGCTACTCTAAAAATCCACACTTTTAATCAGCGCCGCTTAAATCCCAAGGGCCGCAAAGATTTTTTGGATCTCGTTTCGCTTTTGGCCAGCCCTTGGCCGGAAATAAAACAAATCAAAACAATCCTCGCTCAATATAAAATCGATCATAAATTATTTTTGGCCGCGCTAAAAACAACCACCCAAATTCCGGAATTAAATCTCAACCCGCACCAACTTTCCCGTCTCAAAAACCAGTTTCTCAAATCTTTTTAATAACTACATCCTCTCCGGCGCAATGATACCCAGAAGCGTCAGGCCATTGCGCAAAACCTGCCCCGTAGCCGCCGTGAGGGCCAAACGAAATTCTTGCTGGTCACTGCCAATCACCCGATGTTTATTATAAAAAGTATTGAATTTTTGCGCCAGATCGTAGAGATAATTGCAGATTAAATTGGGAGCAAAATTAACCGTCGCCTCCCCCACCGCCTCGGGAAAACGATAGAGGGTGCGAAGAAGGGATAATTCCTCCTGTGTTGCGGGCGCAATGAATTGCGCCCCTACAATGGATTGACCAGATTTTGCCAATACAGATTGGCAACGAGCATACGTGTACTGCAAATACGGCCCGGAGTTGCCCTCGAGCGAAATTGATTTCTGCAGATCGAAAAGCGCATTTTGCGTCGGGTCGGTAGCCAAAATTGAATATTTGATCGCCCCAATAGCAATTTTTTCCGCCAAAATTTCTTTGGCTTCACCCTTCAATTCTTCGTTTTTAATTAAAAGTCTAATCGCTTTTTTGACCCCTTCGATCAGATCATCAACCTTGAGAATTACCCCTGTGCGCGAAGACATTTTTTGCCCCACCAATTGCACCATACCCATCGACAAGTGATACTGGCGATCCACAAAAAGTGGATCCATTATTTCCATCGCCTTAATAATGACTTGAAAATAGCCAGCTTGTTCGTTGGCCACAATGTGAATATTTAAATCGAAAGAGAAAGCCTTAAATTGAGCATAAACCAAAGCCATATCTTTGGCTTCGTAAGTAGGTGTCCCTGTGGCGGTAATAAAAACTCGTTTGTGCAAGCCATATTTTTTCCCATCAAAGATAATTGCTCCACCCTCGCCTTTGGCAAAAACTCGACCAAGGTTTTTCAAAACCAGTTTTTTGCCTTGATCAGCAACTTCACTCTCAAAAAAAAGTTGATCAAAGCGAGTATAAAAACGCTCGTAAAAAGATTGGTAATAGGCCAAACTCCAGGCTCGGGTTTGTTCGTAAACCGGCCAAACAGCCGGATCATGCCGATAAAGTTTTTGGTTTAACGCATCAATTTCAGCCTTGTTATCCGAATAGTGAGCCACGCCATAAACATAACCCTCGCCTAAAAGATGCGCTTTTTGCGCTAACGACCAATCATCCACCGCCTCCCAACCGAGTTTTTTCTCAATCATCAGTTTTTGAGTACCCCACAGAGATTTGGCGACATGCGGACCAATATCTCCTTGATAATTAGCCCGAAAAATCGCGGCGCCGCTAGCCGTAAAAATTCTCGCTAGCGCCTCACCGGTAATAAGGGTACGCATATGACCGATGTGTAATTCTTTATGAGTATTGGGGTGAGCAAACTCCACCATGATTTTTTTACCATCTAAAAAGTCCGATCTGCCGTACTTTTCTTTAGCCTCTAGCACTTCTTGGAGTTGAGTGATAAGATACTCTTTTTTCAACCAAACATTGATAAAACCGGGTCCCGCCGCTTCGGCTCGATCAACATAATCAGGTAAACCCCTTTTTTGCCATGTTTCAACAAGTTTTTCGGCTTGCTCCCGAGGACTTAATTTTAAATTTTTAATTTTAAATTTTAAATTTAAGGCTACCGCAGTAGCCCAATCCCCATGCTCTTCTGTCGTCGGATGCTCCCACTTAATTTCTGCAACCGGCACACCCACGACTTCGGCCAGCGAAGCGGCCAGTTCTTCGGCCAATTTATTCTGATACTCAAATTTCAGCTTCATCTTGACAAAATTTCCTCTGCCTCAATTTTACCCGACTGATCAATTTCAAACTTCATCTTACTTTATTCTATCACAGCGACCGCCCGCACCGGCGAGCCGTCGCCATCTTTTATTTTTAAGGGGAAACCACAAAATTAAAGAAGCTTATTAACACCCTTACTAACGCTGATAAAGTCTTTCCGTCTGCCCATTATTATAGGCACCCACCACGCCCCATGCTTGACCAAAATAGTAAACAAATTCCGCGTTGTCGAAACCGGCATTTTCCGCTTGCGTTACCAAATCTCCAAAATCCTCAACGTCAACCACTTTCTTGTCTATTATTTTCTCAATGATAGCCACTCTCATGGCATTATAGGCATAATCGGCAAGTCCAGTTCTTCCTCTAATTTGCCATTTCAACTCCGGCGCTGCGTGCGACATTCGTGCTGCCGCAACCAAACCGTCATTTCTCTCTTGATATTCTCTTGCCTTGCCTCGCAACACCACCAAGTTAGCCAGATTTAAAACAAGGGGCGAAAAATCAGCCTTATGAGGATTTTCGCCATTCCAACCTTGTTTTTCCCACATCTCCGCCATTTTCGGAGCCGATAATTCTTTCAATTCTGAGAAAGCCATATTTAGTTTTGCAAAAACAAAGCCCTGCTCGGGCAGGGCAAAGTTACTAACTACGCGCAGTATATCACGAAAAAATCATTTGTCAAATTCCTGGCTTGTGCTAGACTAAATTCATGCAAGCCGGATATAAATATCTCTTGAGCTATCAATACGCGCTGGTCATTTGCGATCTAACCGCGGAATTTTGCCTCATTTTTTTGGCCGGCCGGGAATGGCTGCGTCAGCGCGATCAAATGAACCAGGCGGCCAGATCGGGTAAACAAAATATTGTTGAAGGCTACGAACTGCAAAGTTTGGAAAGTTACATCAAACTACTTGGAGTCGCTCAAGGCTCTTTAATGGAATTACTCGAAGACTATCAGGATTATCTAAGACAACATCATTTAGCAATTTGGCCCAAAGAAAGTATAAAGATGAGGGAATTGAGGGATGTGAGGGTGGTGAGGGAAAGAGAGACCGTGCCCACCCACATCCCCCAATACCCCCACATCCCTCACAACCCAGAGCTAGCAGCCAATCTGATGATCATGTTAACCCAACGAGCCACTTACCTACTTAGTCGTCAGATTGACTCTCTCAAGGCTAAATTTGTCAAAGAGGGTGGATTTCGAGAGAATCTTTTCCAGCAAAGGCTGGCTTACAAAAAATCTACGGCGTGATGACAATCTCGCCTTCCTGGTCAGTGCGATGAATCCGCACCCCGGCGGCTGCGAGGCGAGCCAAAGTTTCTGCCGTCGGGTGGCCGTAGCTGTTTTTACCCACGCTGATCACCGCGATCTCCGGCCGCGTTTGCCGCAAAAACTCCTCGCCGGTGGCGTATTTACTGCCGTGATGCGCCACTTTAAGCACATCCACGTCTTCCCAAGCAAGCTTTTTCTCAACCACCAGATCAATATCACCGGTAAAAAGCGCCTTAAAATTGCCCGACCGGAATTGAAAGACCAGAGCATTTTGGTTTTCGTCAGAACGATAATTGGCGGCGCCGAGAACGCGGGCATCCGGGTTCAGGAAGGTCAACAAAAAACGGCCGACCGTCAACCGCGAATCAGCGGCCAGATTAGTGTTGTCAAAAAAATTCTTGACCGAATAATACTTTTGGACAAAAGGCAGACCGCCAAGGTGATCTTTTTGGTTATGTGTAATCAAAACCAGCTCCAACTGCTTGTCCCAAAAAGGCAGGTGGTTGGTCAGGCAGGAGAGAATTTTTTCGTCCGGGCCGGTGTCAACCAAAATCTGAATCGAGCCCTGGATAATCAGCGCCGCATCGCCTTGGCCAACGTCACAGAATACCAGCCGGAGACTGTCGGAAGGAAAACGAAAAACGGCCAGCCAAGTCGCGGCGGCGGCCAAAAGCAAAAAAACCAAGAGCCAGTTTTTTGTTTTTATTTTCACTGTCTTAATATTTTAATTTTCAAAAATTTAATAATTTGATGTCGATTAAAAATCAAAACATAGTAGCCGAGCGCCCAACCAGGCGGCACCTGATCAATTTTGACCACCGCAAAATCGATTTTGGCAGAAAAGTTGATCACCTGAACAAAATATTCCAGCGGTACATAGACCAGAAGGGCGGCCATTTGACCGATGAGAGGCAGCCAGCCGACGAGAGTCAAAAGAGCGCCGAGAAGCATAAGCAAAGGAACAAAAGACAGGACAAGAAAATTGATAACGGGAGACAGAAGGTTAAACTGGCCAAAAGAGTAAAAAATCAGCGGGAGAGCAAAAATTTGCGCCGAGAGCGTGATTCCAATGGCTTCGGGTATCCGGGGAAGTCTAATCGTCAGCAGGCCCGCCGTCGCGGCAACGGAGAGAAGAAAGCCGAGATCAAAAATCAGCCGCGGCGAGACCAGAAGCATAACTGCCGCCGCCAAAATTAATCCCCGCACTCCACTCTGATCACGCCCGGTCAGCTGGGCCAAAAAAGCAAAAGCGGCCATAAGCGCGGCGCGGATGAGAGGCGGCTGAAAACCGGCCAAAAAAAGGTAAAAAATCAAACCGAAAAGTGAAAAGACTATTGCAAAAGGTCGCTTAAGATATCTCACTAGCACAACAAGACAAAAGGCGGCAACAACCGAAAGATTATAGCCGGAGGCGACTACCAGATGAATCGTGCCTGTTTTTTGCAGGTTTTGCGTGAATTGCTGACCAAGCTCCTCTTGCGACCCCAGCAAAACACCGGCCAAAAGACCGGCATGGGGCGAGGGCAGAAGACGATTAAAAAGAGCCGTCAGGGAAAGGTTGAGCCGACTTGGCCCGGTGGGTTGATTGGCGAAACTTTTTGACCGGGCCAGCAAGTGAATAGTTGGATTTTTCAAGATAAAGTTGACCTGCCGATTTTTTATCACTCTGTCATCTATTTTGCCAATTACCTCAATTGTCTGACCATAATGATAGAGGGGTTGAGGCGAAGTTTTCAAAAGAAACTGATTCACACAGATGATTTGATTTGAGCCGGAAAGATACGGCTCACGCGTGATCTGCCCGGAAAGTTTTAACCAACTCCCCTCTCTTATGAAAAGCTGCTGTGAAAAATAGAGGCGTAAAAAATAAACGCAAGTGAGAACGAAAAAAAATAAAATTTTCCTCATATCACGCCCCTACATCAGAATACCGAAATATTGCCTTTAATCTTGTCAAAAACGCTTTGCGGGACCTTGGCTTTGGTGACCACCTCTTCAATCGAGGCATAAGGACGATTGGCGATAATTGCCTGCGCGCGCGCCGGCCCAATGCCTGAAAGCGTATCCAGCTCCCCCGCCGACGCCGTATTAATATCAATTTTGTCACTTTTAGATTTTTCAGTCTGCTGCCTGCCCGCTGAATTGGCGGGCGCTTTCTCCGGTATATAGATTTTTTGGCCATCGATCAGTTTTTGCGCCAAATTAAGATTGGCGTTGACCCAATCGCGATCGGCTTCGGCGGACAAACCGCCGGCTTTGACCAAAAGATCATTAAACCTCGCCGAGGCGGGCAATTCGTAAACACCGGGGGCAAGAACTGCGCCGGCAATATCAACAATAATCCGGTCAACCGGCGGAGTAATAAGTTCAACCTGAAGCTGGTTTTGATTAAGACTCAAGCTAAAAAGCAAGCCTAGGCCGACGAGGATAAGCGCGGCGAGAGCAAGAGCAAACTGAAGACGGTATTTGTCAACAAAATTAATTCTTTTGTCTTCCATGCCTCAATCAGACCACAAAATTAACTAATTTTCCGGGAATGTAAATGACTTTTTTGATGGTTTTGCCGGCCAGAAACCGGGCAACCCGCGGCTCTTTTTTGGCCGCCTCTTCTGTTTCCCGGCTTTCGGCTATTTTCCCTCTCATCTTCCCATTCACCTGCACCACAACGATATTTTTTTCCTCCCTGACCAGGCGTGGATCAAATTTAGGCCATTCTTGCTGATGAACGGAATAAGGCTGTTTTAGAACCTCGCTCCACAACTCCTCGGCCATAAACGGCGCAAACGGCGCTAAAAGCAAAACCAAAGTCTTGCTAAATTCGAAATCTTGAGCGTATAGGGCATTTACAAATTCCATCATTGCCGCAATCGCCGTATTAAACTTCAACTTTTCAATATCTTCGGTGACTTTTTTGATGGTTTTGTGCGTCACTCGATCTAATCGCGTAGGGGTTTTGCTTTCGTTGACCAATCGCCACACGCGCTGTAAAAAGCGCCACACCCCCTCCACGCCCTTGGGATCCCAGGATATCGTGGCATCGTACGGCCCCATAAATAACAAGTACAGGCGCAGTGTGTCGGCGCCATATTTTTCGACAATTTCTTCCGGGTTGACAATATTGCCGCGGGTCTTGCTCATACGCGCGCCATCCCGGCCCAGAATCACGCCATGCTGTCTCCGAGCCGCATAAGGCTCTTTGCCCGGCACGACACCAATATCATTTAAGAATTTGTGCCAAAAACGCGAGTATAAAAGGTGCAAAGTCGTATGCTCTGCCCCGCCCAAGTACAGATCAACCGGCAGCCAGTAGTCGAGAATTTTTTTATTTTGCTCAAAAATATTTTTTTCTTTCTTCGCCGCTTTGCCGCTTTGGATCCTTGCCGCTATCGGGTAGGCGAGATAATACCACGATGAACCCGCCCAATTAGGCATCGTGTCGGTTTCCCGCTTGGCCGCGCCGCCGCAGGCAGGACAAGTGGTTTCTACCCAGTCTTTAATTTTTGCCAGGGGCGACTCCCCCGTATCCGTCGGCTGATATTTTTCAACTTTAGGCAATTCAAGCGGCAATTGATCCTCCGGCAGGGGGACCATGCCGCATTTCGGACAGTGAATAATCGGTATTGGCTCACCCCAATAGTGCTGACGGGAAAAGATCCAGTCCCGTAAGTGATAATTAACGGCCTTTTTACCCCACCCCTTCCTTACCAAGTAACTAATAACCTTTTGCCTTGCTTTTAGTGGCGGGAAAGTATTTAAAAAATCGGAATTGTAAATTTCCGCGACATCAATATCAGTCAACGGCCCAGAGTGATAATCCCATGTCTTGCCATTTTTAGGCCGTACCACGGGTATAATTTCCAAGTTGTACTTGCGGGCAAAATCAAAGTCGCGCCGGTCATGGGCCGGTACTCCGACGACGGCCCCGGTACCGGCAGTCGCCACCACGAAGTCAGCGACCCAAAGGGGCATGTGCTTGCCGGTTAGACGGTTAAGGGCATAGCGGCCAGTAAACACTCCGGTTTTTACTATAGACAAATCACTCTTTTCCCGGTCAGAACACTGTTGAGAGCCTTTGATATACTCTGATACCTTTTGTTGATGTTCTTTGGCCACCAAATTAAGCAGGTTGGGAAATTCGGGCGCAAGAACAATGAAAGTTGCCCCAAAATTAGTCTCGGGGCGGGTGGAATAACAGGAAACAAATTCCTGCGTAGGGGCAGGGCTTGCCCCTACATCGGTGACAATTGGATAATCAATCGTGACTCCCTCCGTCCGGCCAATCCAGTCGCGTTGAGCCTTCTTAACGTAATCGGGATAATCCACCAAATCCAATTCATCGGCCAAGCGATCGGCGTAAGCGGTAATCTTTAACAGCCACTGCGGCTGACGGCGGCGTTCGGCCGGCGCGCCACAGCGCTCGCACTTGCCGGCGACAATCTCCTCATTGGCCAAAATAATTTTGCATTTGGGACACCAACCCACCGGCGTTTCCGCTTTATAAGCCAAACCATGTTTAAATAGCTGAAGAAAAATCCACTGCGTCCATTTATAATAGCGGGGGTCGGTCGTATCAATTTCCCGCTCCCAGTCAAAAGACATCCCCAAGCGCTGATTTTGTCGTTTGAAGCGGGCGGTATTTTCCCGCGTCACAACCGCCGGATGAATGCCGGTTTTAATGGCGTAATTTTCGGTCGGCAAACCAAACGCGTCCCAACCCATGGGATACAAAACATTGTTGCCGGCCATTCTTTTTTGCCGCGCCAAAACATCCAACAGAGTATTCGTAAAAGCGTGACCGATGTGCAGTCCCGAACCGGAGGGATACGGAAATTCCACCAAGGCGTAATATTTGCGTTTAGCCCCGCCAGAGCTTCTTAGCGTCGGCGGGTCAACCCACTTCTTTTGCCACTTGGCCTCGACTTTTTGAAAATCATACTCCATAAAGAAATTATAACACAAACGGGCGCGATTAATCACGCCCCTGCACCAAATCCCATATTTTAATATTTTCCCGTCGCGGGAAGGCTATAAAAAAGGCCGAAATAGAGGACTTTTTAAAAAAATGATCTATTATAGGTCTGTTAATTTAGGAAGGGGCACAGATAGCCAAAATTGGTCGTGAGAACAGTCTTTTTTTAACTCACCTTCTACCTAGCATTCAAACGGCTTCGGCGCTAATTTTGAGCACAAAACAAAAACCGCTTTACCGCCAAAAACAATCAGAAACAACAAGAGAAAAAAGTTCAAAGATTAAAATAATAGAACATAACAAAAAAGTCAAAAAAAATAAAAACACCGGCGTTTAATAAAGTTTAATAAAAATAATAAAAAATAATTTCTATCGTGAAAATAAGCTATGAAAAAAGGCCAAACGAAGAAGGAAGTAGGGCTTTTTGCGGGAATTATCGACCATGTCTAACTAGGTCAAAAAACAACTTTTGTCCGAAAATTTTTTTGAGTCACTTTACTCTGTTTTTAAGCAAATACGTCACACTGCATCAAAGAAACCAATTTGCCTCTTGACAAGCGCTTTTATTATTGTAAGTATTATCGTAAGGATGACGTGAGGATGAATTTACCGTTACGGGAAACCGAGGGTAAAAAACAACAAAATGAAATCTGCCCAAGAGTTAATTTCAACCAAACAGCTGATTAAACTGGCCAAGAGTCAGGGCATCAGTTTGGGCAAGGGCAATCCCAATAATCGCCTGCGCTACTACACCAAAACCGACCTTATTCCTCATGCGGAACGCAAACAAGTAGGCAAAAGTTCATTTACCGAAGGCCACTATCCGCGCTACACCCTAAACCTGCTAAAGCGAATTGGCGAAATGAAGCGGGCGGGCCGGCCCACGCCCGAAATCCAAAAGCATTTGGCCGGTTTGCGGTTAAAATATGACTTAACCGGCAAAGCCAAACTGCTGGGAGAAGAGCTGGTCGTTCGCAAAGCCGTGACTTTGAGGCGCAAGGCTGTTTACGCCACCGCCGCAATCCTGATTTTGATAATTACCGCAATCATCAGCGTTTATTTTATACCTGCCACTCCACCGCCGGCACTGGTTAAACCGGAAGTTGCGGGAATTAATATGGCCGAGGAAACACCGTTTCTGGCAATTCAATCAAGCGGTGATAATTTACTGGCCAATTCCTCTTTTGAAAAAGGGCTTTACCCGATCACCGTCGATCGAGAAGGTAAAAGCAGTTTTGGCCAAGCTTGGCGCTGGGGCTACACCGAAATGGGCAACAAGGACAATATCTACGTGAGTCCTGAATCAATCCGCTCGGGAAGTTTGGCAATGAAGTTTTGGGATCCGGCAGTGGACGGCGGCAAGATGAAGTTCGGCATCAGCCAGCAGGAAACCACCACTGTCAACGGTCGAAATTATCACCTCTCGCTTTGGGTGAGAAGCCGCGATTTGACCGGGAACCCAAAAATCCGGCTCGGTTTTACCGGCGAGGTCAGCAAAGACGATCCGAATTACAACATGGGATCGGGATGGGAAAAATATAAACAGGATCAATGGAAAGATTTCGCCCTCAAAGATCTGCCGCCGGATTGGCACTTGGTGAGTTTTGAAATCGAAAATGCCCCGCGGGGCAAATTTCCGTTTATCGAGGTCGTTGATTATCAGGGCGGGGTAATTTTTGTCGATGATGCCGGAATGAACGTCGGCGGCCGAGGCGGAGTTATCGCCAGCAGCATGACACTTGGCGCCGGCTCAATCATCAGCGATGTCTGGGCCAACCTCTTTCCGGCCGATAATTTAATCGGCTCGCTGGGACTGGCCGATCACCGCTTTGCCGCTTTGTATGTCAACGACGCGGATCTCCGGAACAATTTGACCGTGGGCGGCAATAGCGACTTAAACGGCAATCTGGATGTCGCCGGCGCGGCGACAATTTCGGGCAATTTAAAATTAACCGGTGACAAAATCAACGTCAGCAATCGCTTTGCCGATAGCCTTCTCCCCTATTTGACAAACGAATACACTTTAGGCAGTGCCGATTATCACTGGAACACAGCCTATATTACCAACCTCTACGCCGGCGCTTCGGGAACCGTGGGCTACTGGCAGAGAAACAGCCAAGCCCTCTCCCCCACCAATATCACCGATGATTTCCTGCTGGGCAGCACCGCCACTTCTTCAGCGCTGATCAAATTAACCGGCACCGGCGGCAACGACTCGTGGATTAATACCGGCAATGTGGGCATTGGCACGACAGGACCTACCGCTCTGTTCTCGGTCGGCGCCGCCTCGCCTTTTACCGTTACCGATGCGGGCTTGGTAACCACCAGCGGAGGGGCAACCATTACCGGAACGGCGAATATAAACGCAACGGGGACTTCGTCCAC
>JBDRBL010000019.1:0-6392 GCA_043822685.1 Candidatus Shapirobacteria bacterium | reverse complement strand
TTTCAGATTTTAATTATTTTGCTGTGTGTTTTAGTTATGACTTCTTCTCGAAAAATTTTTTCTTGGCTATTTCTTGGCGTCAGCGCTTTTCTGGCGCTCAAGGCGCGCCGCAATTTGGACTATTTTTTTCTCCTCGCTTTTTATTTTTTAGCTCAAAACAAATTCAAGGCCAAATTTCTGCCGGCGCTTTCACTCCTGGTTATTACTGGTCTTTTTTGTTTCGGCCTCTTTATTCAACTACCTCGAACTTTACTGGCCAAACCACTGAATAAATATCCGCAAAAAGCGGTTGCTTTCTTGGAGCAGCAACCGGTGGGAAATATTTTTAATACTTATGAGTGGGGCGGCTACCTGATCTGGCAGCTGCCCCGATTTAAAATCTTTGTTGATGGCCGCATGCCCGCCTGGCCCACCCCCGAGGGAAAAAGCCCTTATACTATTTACTTAGAAACTCTGCAAAATCAACCCGGCTGGGAAGAGACTTTAGAAAAATATCAAACTAAATATTTATTTATCGCTCCGGGTACTTTCATGGATCTCCTTTTACAACCCGGCCCCGTCAAATATAATTATCAGGAAATCTATCGTGATTCCCGTGCGGTTATTTACCAAAAATCATGATCATCCGATCTTGATCGTCAAAACGGCGACAACAATTGATCTCGTTTTTTTAGACAATCCAGGAAAAAAGCAAGATAAAAGTCATCCCCACCGCATGCGAGGCGGCGGAGACCACTAAAAATTTATTTCTTGTCATTTGCGACATGCCCAACAAACTCACTCCCAACTCGTCGGGCAGAGGCGAAACAATGATAAAAGCGCCAATCACCGGCAATGTCCAGGCAAAGTACCGGGTATGCATAATTCGATGCAGGTGAGTTTCTTTTTCCAGCTCTTTGAAAATCGGCGCGACTTCCCCTGCCGCCTGATGGCGGACAAAGCGAAAAATCAGCCAATCACCTGCCACTGCCCCGATCACGCCGAGCAGAATTAAGGCTATCGGTGACAAAGTCTTAGCCAGGGTTAACAGCACAAGCATCCCGCTGGCAACCGTAAAAGTGGAGGTAAACATTATTCCGGCCACGGGTGCGGCCAGATAGCCCCAAGTGTGTAGATGGGGTAAAAGTTTTTCCACAAGGCCAGAGGCGGAAAGCGCGCCCGCAAAAGCCACTCCCGTCACCAGCCATACCCAATTCCAGTGATGCCGCTTGTGATGAGTCATCTGTTTTAGCATACCATTTTTTGCCGAAAGAGGTAAAATATTTCTATGACTGAAACCGTCAATCGAATTAATCACAACGAAAACGATTCTTATGTAACTGTTTCAGAAGATAATATTCTCAAGTTGGTGGCCGAAGGAAAAAGCCATCAGCAGATCGCCCAGGAACTTGGCCTATCTCAAGCCAAGGTTAGAAACTCCCTTTATGGAACGGTGACTCGATTGGAAGGAGAAACGGGTTATCATCCGCCCAATCGAATCGCTCTGGCCCTAGCTACCGGCCACCTTGAAGAAGCTGATCTCACCCCAAAAAAAATCACCGAGACATTAAAAGAACTCCCCATTGGAGATGAGGCGACTTTAACACTTCTAACTGATTATTACACCCTCGCCGGCTACCTTCCCGACATTGCTCAAAGAGAAAATTTGAGCATCAGCACCACAAACCGCCATTTAACTGCGGCGAGAAAAAAGCTTTGCCTCTCACCTAAAAAACACTCCCTTTGGTTTTTTCTGCACCGGTTTCTTGAAGAAAAAACCACCACAACTCCGCCACCAATAATTGCCGCTTGACAGTCCTTAGTTTAAAAGTTTACAATGTAGAAAGTTAGAAAAGTAAACTAAAAATGAACCTAACTACCGACAATAACTATCAAGAAAAATGGGTTAAAATTTTAGGCAAGGGGATGGTTACTATCCCTAAAGCTTTTCGTGATGAGCTTGGTTTTAAAGAGGGTGAAATCGCTCGTATCCAAAAAGTTGGTTCCCGACTCATTCTTGAGATTCGTCAAACTGGCAGCAGCCTCTACTCCAATCAAGAATTAAAGGCCATGCTTGAAGAGGATAAATTGCCTCCCAAATTAGCCAAAAAAGCCGCTAAAATGTGGGCGGATTTGGTTTAAAAGTGAAAAGGGTTTAATTTCTCCTCTGGTCATCAATGAAACGATTAAAAATGTTTCTCAAAAATTAAAACCGGTAGCTAAAATCCGATTGATTTCTTACCTAAAAAAAGCCAATCTGCTTCAAACCTCCTCGGCCTCACTTGAAGAAATTATTAATTGCGAGGCGGTTATTGAGGCCAAAGATGCACCGATTTTGGCCACCGCTTTAAAAAATAAAACCGATTTTTTAATCACCCTTGACCGAAAACATTTTCTTTTACCTCGGGTTATTAAATTTACCCGACCAACAGTCGTGACTACCCCAGGTCTTTTTGTTAAAAATTGGTCACCAAAATCAACATTATGAAACAAATTGCTCTCGAAGTTAAAGAAGAAACCAGTTATCAAGTAAAAATCTCCCAACTCATTTCTCACTGTCAGCACTCGCAATTTCCGGTTTTTATTTCACTTCGTCCCGGGCGAAAAAGAACATCTGGGCAAGATACTCTTTCAGGCCAAGGCCTCGAAGAATCTCAAGATACATCAAAAAATCGTCCCGCCAACCCACCCGCCAGCCCCGTTTGACTGCCTTATGCAGGTTAACAATCGTGCTCTCTATCCAAAAAACCCGTTTTCCCTTTTCCCTCATATACTTATTGGTGGCTGCTTCCAATCGGAAACCGCTTACTCCGGCTTGCAAAATCCGCCGCAGATCAGCGCTCCTCAAGATTCTTTCCCCCGAGATAAAGACATCTTTTCGCAAATAATTACTGGCGGAACGACCAAAATAAGTGGTCCGGTTGCGCAAAATCAACAAGTCGATCTCCGGTCGGGCTTTAATTTTTTGTAGCGCATTTTCCAATTCCGAGACTTGCAAATTCAACAAATCGCCATCGAGCAGCAGCACGTATGGCTGATTAACCAGTTTCAATCCTTCCCCCACTGCTCCCGCCTTGCCTTGATTTTTGGCCAATCTCACCAGTCGAACTCGAGGAAATTCTGTCTTAATTTTGGCCGCCGCCCCATCACTTGAGCCATCATCAACGGCAATTATTTGCCTCAAAGATTTTACTTTACTAACAACCGCCAACACCCCCAAAATTCGCGGGTACTCATTGTAGAAGGGAATAACACAATCACAACCTATCATGTATGGGCACTTTCGCGCCTCTTGCCAATTTCTCCTTGACGCAAAGCTAGTTGAAACAAGAGTTCTTCCTTGAGCTTTTCTTTGGCCCACGCTTTTTGTTTCGGGCCTAACAACTCGCCCAAACCGGCCAGAATTTCTTTTTGAGGCACTTTGGCGGTAATTTTAGCCGCCTTTTTTAACGCTTCCGGCAAAGTCAAACCCGTCTGAGCTTGTAAAAATTGCTCGTTGATTTGCCAATCCTGCTTTAAAAAGAACCACAGATCAAAAAGATCGCGGCTGGCAAATTTTTTGCGCGTCAGCAAAGCCGCTAATTTCCCCGCCATCATATCTCCGGGAATCATGACCGGCATAGAAATCCCCAGATAATTAGCGGAGGCAAAACCTGCCGGCATAAACCGGTGGGAAATTTCAATCTTTACCTTGCGTTGACCAACCCCGTAAGACAGGAGGAAAAACAGCGTATATCTTTTTTCTCTGGCTTCATCCACAGTAGCGATCTCGGGCAAAAGGTGATTTAACTTTACCCAAATTTTTTCCTTCAATTCTGGTTTTAACAGATTAAAATCCAAGTCAACCGAGATCCTGGGCAGACCATAAAAAAGCACCGCCGCCGTCCCGCCTTTAAAACCCAGTCCTTCCCGCAAAACCGGTACCTCATAAATAGCCTTCAAAATTTTGACCATCACTGTTTTGTGTTTATCGGGTGTCAGCATACTTGTGAACCTCTTCCTCCAACTTTGGACTGTGGTAAATTTTAACCAAATCGAAAACCTTGTCCCAGTCAAGAGAAGAAAGATTATCAAAGTGATAGTTGCCATGTAGAAAAACAAAATCCAAAAAAGCCCGTTCGGGAATAGCCATCGCGTAGTGACCGTCATAAATAATACCGGCACTATTTAACAGAATCTCTCGAGGCATTGCTTGGTAACAAATCTCTATATCCTGACAAGTAATTGTTCGCGTCAAATAACTAACTAAAAAAAGCGGCTTATATTCCTGAAAGATAATTCCGGCGCGGCGTAAGATTGTTTGCAAGCTTAAGTAAGACGGAGTGTAAATTTTATTCGCTAATTCCTCCGGTAAAAAATCCTTTTTGGCATAGATCCCCCGCCTTGGCCGCCAAAGCCTTTTTTGCGCCACCGCGTAGAACAAGCGCCGGCGCAAGGAAGAATAAGAAACGTCTTTTGCAAGCATTGCCACCTCGGCTAGATTGAAAACTGTCTGCGGTTGCTGGTAAATCCTTATTAAAAGCTCGTTTTTCATACTGGATGTTACCTTCAGTGTAACTTCCAGTTCCAGGTTTTGTCAAGAGGGAATTTTTGGGCAGTTTGTGCTAAAGTGAGGTAATGCCTAATTCTTATTTTTTTTGGCACTACCTAGCCGCTCCTAAAGCGATCATTAAAATTATCGGCAATTATCTTATTTTTTTTACTCACTACTTCTCCGTCCCCTTGCTGGCCAAAACTTTGTTGGCCCCCTGGAAGCGTCAAATCGGCCAGCGGGAAAAATTGGGCTGGGATCTCAATGATCTGGCTACCGTTTTCGTCACTAACGTTATTTCCCGCGTCATTGGCGCCATCATCCGCCTGGCTACTTTACTAACCTGGCTGTTGGCAGAAATATTAATTTTCATACTTGGAAGCAGTTTGCTTCTTTTTTGGCTAATTTTGCCCGGTTTAACTCTGCCACTTTTTTGGCTCTGGCGCCCCCGACCGTCAGTGGCAACGACGATTCTTCAAAAAGGCCGAGATAATCCGGTCAAAGTTTTTCGGCTGCTTCTGCAAACCCCGGCGGTAAAATTTATGTGTCAAAGACTAAATCTCTCTTTGGAAGAACTAGACGATCTGGCCGCCAACACCAGCTGGGAGATTTTGACTTTTCCTCCGGTTAAAAACGAAGGGGAACTGCTTACTTTTTTAGCCCAAAACTGGCCGCCCTTGGAAAACTATCTTAATCAACAACACATCAAACCTACCGATCTCTTGACTTGTTTTGCGTGGTATCGGCGGCTAACCACTCGCCGGCAAAAGGCGGCTAAATTTTGGCATTTGGAAAATTTATTGCAAAACCCCGGTTTTGGTAAAAACTGGACCTATGGCTATACTCCCGTTTTAGACAAATTCACTCACGACCTGACAATGACCAGCATTGAGCCGCATCATCTGGTTGGCCGCCAAATAGTCGCCGAACAAATGGAACGCGTCCTGACCCGAAATCAATCGCGCAACGTTATTCTGATCGGCGAACCGGGCATCGGCAAACAAACCATTATGCTCAATTTAGCCCGTCGAATTAAAAATGGCCAAACCAGCCCGGCTTTAGCCTACAAGCGCCTGTTAAATCTCAACCTCACGCAAATTTTGGCCAGCGGTCAACCGGCTCAAGCCATCGCCAACTTAGAAAATCTCCTGCAGGAAGCAGCTCAGGCCGGCAATATTATCTTGGTCATTCCTCATCTGGCCAGTTTTATTCAACTTGCGGAAACACTGATCAAATCACTTCAGGAAAACAAAATTCAAGTGATCGGTTCGAGCACTCCCGATGAGTATCAAAAAACTTTACTGCCTCAAGAAGAATTACTCAAATACTTCGAAAAAGTTGAAGCAAGCGCCCCTTCCTTAGATGAGGCAAAGATCATTCTTCAGGATGCGATGGTGGAATACGAACAAAAAACGCCAACTTTGATTTTATATCAAGCTATTCAAGAAGCCTTGGTTAAGTCCGAGGAATATCTTACCGAGGCACCTTTTCCCGAAAAAGCCTTAGACTTACTTGATGAAGCCTGTGTTCTGGCTACTAAAAACAATCAAATATTGGTCACCGCCAAAGAAGTTGATCAAGTTCTTTCCCAAAAAACCGAGATTCCTCTGGATAAAATTGAAAAAGAAGAAATCGAAAAACTAAAAAATCTGGAGAAGATGCTCGCCGAAAAAATCATCGGTCAAAAAACCGCCATTGGCGCCATCACACAAACAATTCGCCGCGCCCGGCTGGGGATAGCCAGCCGGCACAAGCCTTATGGAAGCTTTCTCTTTTTGGGTCCTACCGGCGTGGGCAAAACGCAAACCGCCAAAGTTTTGGCCGGCGCTTATTTTGGCGCAGAAGAACGCCTGATTCGCTTCGATATGAGTGAATACCAAGG
>JBDRBL010000018.1:0-22716 GCA_043822685.1 Candidatus Shapirobacteria bacterium | reverse complement strand
GGTTTGGTCGTTTTGCTGGCGGTACTTTTGACTACCCGCTGGTCAGGGTAGGGAAGTAACCCATAGTATTAAAATGACTTTTCACAAAATATTATAGGACTTTTCACGCTGATATGTTTTGATACTCTTTGTGGATAAGTTTTCTTTTGGAAAAGACGAACATCTTTATTTTTTAAATCGACACTTGCCGCTGGCCGTTTTGGCCTTTCTTCGCTTTTTGACACTCCTTCACTTTGATTGCCGGAGCGATCTTTAAGTGAGTATAATTACCCTTACACTCCGTCCAGACAATCTGTTATAATTAAACCATGCTTCCCTACTTCGATGACTTCCTTCTTTATTTGAAGAGCAATAATTATTCCGGTGAGACACTTTATAATTATGAACGCGATCTCAAGGTTTTTGGTCGATTTTTGACCGACTCCTCCATCTCCTTTGCCCGGGTCGATAAAAGAGTGGTCGCCGAATACAAGGCTTTTTTGGCTTCGCGTGACCGCAGGACGGCCGTTAACGGCCTGAAGGGGGAGTTGCTGGCATCGAGGAGCCTTAATCGGATGCTTTCCTCTTTGAGAAGTTTTTTGAAGTATTTGATTGAGATGGACCTGCCTTGTCCTTTGCCGCCGGAAGCGGTTAAACTGGTCAAGACGGAAAAGCGTTGTCCGCGCGTGGCCGAGTTTGCCGACCTCCTTCGCCTGATTGAGTCCCCCACTGTTTTTGAAAAAAATCCGTTGATGGCTCTGCGCAACCGGGTTATTCTCGAATTATTATTCTCCACCGGCATGCGCATCTCCGAATTATGTCGTTTAAACAAGAGCGATATCGATAATAGCGGAAAGATTTTTGTGATGGGTAAGGGTAAAAAGGAGCGTTTTGTTTATTTAACTCCCCGCGCCCAAGGCTGGCTGGAGCGCTATCTGTTGACCCGGAACGACGTCTCAAGCGCCTTATTTGTCCCGTACGCCGGCGCTAATGTTGCCTCTAACAAAAAGCGTTTGTCGGTTAATTATATTCAAGCAAAGATCAAGTTTTATCGGGAAAAACTAAAGATTAACGTGCCTACCAGTGCGCATAGTTTACGGCATGGTTTTGCGACTTATCTGGCGGAAAAAGGCGCTTCACCCGCCGCTATCCAGATTTTATTGGGTCATGAATCATTGGATACGACCACTCGCTATGTCCATGCCTCTGATAAGTTTGCCGAGGAGACTCATCACAAGTATCATCCCTTATTATAGGCCACTCCCCTGTTTTACTATAAGTCGTTTACTTGTTCTTGTATAAAAAAGTCCGTGATAATCGCCTTTTTCTCTCCTAACCCGTTTATGTCACTCGAAGAGGGCTAGTGCCAAGTGACTTTTAGAGGAAAGTTGCCGCCGCCACCTTATCCCCGCTTTTAGAAAAACGCATTAAAATAACCCCCTGGGTATCTCGTCCCAGTTTGGGAATGCTCCCCAGAGGCGTCTTGATTACTTGGGCCCTTTTGGTTGTAATGATTACTTGTTTCATTTCCGGAGTGATTAACTGGCTCATGACGATTTTCCCGGTTTTAGGGGTTATTTTGCCTGCCTTTACCCCGCTTCCTCCCCGACTCTGCAAGGGAAATTTTTTCGCGGCGGTTCGTTTACCCAGACCGTTTTCGGTAATAATCAAAATTTCTGCTTCGTTTTGGGGTGTCAGCACCTCCATTCCCACCACCGTGTCTTTCTCTTTTAACTTGATACCCCGGACTCCGGTTGTATCCCGTCCCATTGATCGAACATCGCTTTCCTTGAAGCGGATTGATTTTCCTTCGCGGGAGACAAGCAGAATCTGATCCTCGCCGGTCGTCGGCTTTACCCAGGAGAGCTCATCGTCTTTATCCAGTTTGATGGCAATCAGGCCCGAACTGCGAATGCTGGTGAATTTATCAAGCTCGGTTTTTTTGACTGTTCCTTTGCGGGTAACCATAAACAACTGCTTGGTGTTTTTCATTTGGTCGCCGCTTAAGTTTAAGATCGCTTGAATTTGCTCGTCGCCGTCAATATCAATGAGGTTAACGACCGCTTGGCCGCGGGAAATCCTCGTTCCCTCCGCGATTTCCCAAACTCTGATTGAGAAGACTCGGCCTTTGTTGGTAAAGAAAAGTACGTTGTCGTGGGTTTTGGCGTTCAGGCAGTGCAGGATTTCATCGCTTTCCTTGGTGGCCATACCGGTCACTCCTTTGCCGCCTCGTTGTTGAATTTTATAACTTTCCGCCGAGAGACGCTTAACGTAGCCGCGCTTGGTTAACACTACTAGGGTATTCAGGTTGGGAATTAAATCTTCTTCCGAAAAATTTCCTAATCCCTGTTTGTAAACCCGGGTTCGTCGGGCATCGCCGTACTTCGTTTTTATTTCGGCTAATTCCTCTTCAATTATTTTCAGGATTTTTTTGGGAGCTATTAACAAACCGGTCAAATACTCGACTTGCTTTTTTATGTCTTGATACTCATCTTCAATTTTTTGTCGTTCTAAAGCGGCCAGCCGGCGCAGCTGCATTTCCAAAATCGCGCTGGCCTGAATTTCTGATAAACCAAACTTGGTCATCAGGTTGACTTTGGCTTTTTCGGCATCGGCTGATTTTCGAATCGTGTTGATCACCTCATCCAGGTTATCGAGAGCAATTTTTAGTCCTTCCAGAATGTGTGCCCGCATCTTCGCGGCTTCCAGATCAAAAACCGTCCGGCGGGTTACCACTTGCTGGCGATGTTTGACAAACTCAACTAAAATCTGCTTGAGATTCAAAAGTTGCGGCACTCCGTCAACCAGAGCGACCATATTGACCGGATAATTGAATTGCATTTGGGTGTGTTTGTACAGATTGTTGAGAAGCGCTTTTGGTCTCGCGGTTTTTTTTAAATCAAGAACAATTCTCATCCCGTGCTGATCCGATTCGTCCCGCAGATCCGCGACACTGTCGATTTTTTTCTCTTTGACCAGGTCGGCGATTTTGGCCACTAGTTTGGCCTTATTTACTTGATAAGGTATCTCGGTGATGACAATTTTAAAGCTTCCGTTTTTTTCTTCTTCGATCTTCGCTACCGCCCGCATCAAAATTTTTCCGTTGCCGGTGGTGTAAGCCTGTAAAATTTCTTTTTGGTTGTAAATGGTTGCTCCGGTCGGAAAATCCGGGCCTTTAATAAATTGCACCAGCTCCTCGATTGTTACTGCTGAAGCGAAGGAGTTCTTCATGGCCGCGGCCGCTAATTCGTCACCGTCCAGTCTTATTTTTGTTATTTTGAATTCGTCGCTTTTGGGTGAGCCGGGAACGACGATGCGCCCCTTTTCGATCAGATGAGTAAGCGCCTCCACGACTTCGTTCAGATTATGCGGCGGAATTTTGGTGGCCATACCCACGGCAATTCCGTCTCCTCCCATCAAGAGCAGATTGGGCAATTTTGCCGGCAGATAGAGCGGCTCTTTGAGGGTTGAGTCGAAGTTGTCCGCATAATCAACCGTCCCCTTGTCAATATCGGTCAGCATTTCAGAAGCAATCTTTGTCAGGCGTACTTCGGTGTAGCGCATGGCCGCCGGCATATCGCCGTCGATCGAGCCGAAGTTGCCGTGGCCGTCAACCAGCGGATAGCGGAGCGAAAAGTCCTGCGCCAGTCGAACCATCGTATCGTATAAAGCCGCATCGCCGTGGGGATGGTATTTTCCCAGCGTCTCCCCGACCACTTTGGCACTTTTTGAGTAGCGAGCTCCGTGGTTCAGGCCCATGCCGTTCATCGTATATAAGATCCGTCGGTGTACCGGTTTCAAGCCGTCGCGCACGTCCGGCAAGGCGCGAGCGACAATGACGCTCATGGCGTAATCCAGATACACCTTTCTCATCTCATGCACGATTTCCGTTTTGTTAATTTGACCAATATTATTTGTCATAAAACAATTTTAAATATCTAAATTTGCCATTTGGGCATTAGCTTGAATGAATCTTTTTCTGGGTCCAACCTCATTGCCCATCAGCATTTCAAAAGTATGGTCCGCTTCTTCAGCGTCTTCCACTGTTACCTGTTTTAAGATTCGGTTGGTCGGATTCATTGTTGTTTCCCACAACTGTGCCGGGTTCATCTCTCCCAGTCCCTTGTATCTCTGCACGACCGGATTTTTCATTTCGGTTACCAGGCGGTCTTTCTCTTCATCGTTGTAGGTGTATTTCACTTCTTTGCCGGATTGTACCTTGTACAATGGCGGCAGGGCAACATAAAGATAACCACCGTCAATTACCGGCCGTAGGTGGCGATAGAAGAAGGTCAACAGCAAGGCTTCAATATGTTCTCCGTCAACATCCGCATCTGTCATGATCACAATCCGGTGATAGCGCAATTTTTGTTCATTCATGGTTTCACCGATGCCCATACCCAAGGCGATGACCAAGTCCTTTAATTCTTCAAAGTTGATAATCTTGTTTAACTGTGCTCGCTCCGTGTTTAAAACTTTCCCCCCCAATGGCAAAATCGCCTGAAAGCGCCGATCTCTTCCCTGTTTGGCACTGCCGCCGGCCGACGGCCCCTCGACAATAAACAGCTCCGATTGAGTCGGATCTTTTTCCTGGCAATCCGCCAACTTGCCCGGTAGGCCACTGCCAAGCAGCTCGCCCTTGCGGATCACCGCTTCTTTGGCCGCTCTGGCGGCTAATCTTGCTCTCGCCGCTAAAGCAACTTTTTCCACAATGGCTCTTGCGTCTCCCGGGTGCTCTTCAAAAAACAGATCCAAGCCATTTTTTACGACAGTGTTGACAATCCCCTGTATCTCCGGATTATTTAACTTGGCTTTTGTCTGTGACTCAAATTGAATCCTTTCCG
The DNA here is from genome assembly GCA_043822685.1 of Candidatus Shapirobacteria bacterium. Lineage (GTDB taxonomy): Bacteria > Patescibacteriota > Microgenomatia > PFEM01 > JBDRBL01 > JBDRBL01. The sequence continues at coordinate 17,893 of JBDRBL010000018.1, read as the reverse complement.
TGGGAATCCTTACGGCAACCACCGCGGTTAATCCTTCCTTCATATCATCGCCGGTAAAAACCTCGCCTTCCTTGAGGGCGCCGATTTTTTTGGCGTAATCGTTAACGGCTCGGGTTAGAGCAATGCGGAAACCGGTTAGATGCGTTCCCCCGTCGCGGGTGTTAATCACATTCACGAAACCAATGAGACTTTCGTTAAAGCTGTCCACATATTGCAAGGCCGTTTCCACTCCTACTTCATCGCCTTCGCCGGTGATATAAAAGGCCGAACACAAGGGCTTTTTACCTCGGTTTTGGTGGACAATCATCGACTTGATGCCGCCCTCAAAATAAAAATGCTTCTCTTCACTTACGTGTTCGTCCCGAAAGTGAAAGTTTAACCCGGGAATGAGATATGCCCGTTCGCGGATCGATTCTTTGATTACTTTGGCGTTCAGAACGGCGTCTTTAAAAATTTTTGTGTCGGCCAAAAAAAATGTTTTTGTTCCTGTTTTATCGGCCTTACCGATGACCTCAACTTTTGTTTTGGCGATTCCCTTTTCGTATTTTTGCCGATAAATTTTGCCGTTGCGCTTTATCTCTACAATCATCCACGAAGAGAGCGCGTTTACGACCGAGGCGCCCACGCCATGCAGTCCCCCCGAGACCTTATACGCGCCGCTGGCGAATTTCCCCCCCGCGTGTAATTTGGTCATTGCCACTTCTAGGGCCGATAATCCGGAAACGTGTTTATCTACGGGAATCCCCCGCCCGTCGTCTTCCACCACGACCGAGTCATCTGCTTTTAAGGTCACCCAAATGTTTTTGGTATACCCGGCCAGCGACTCATCCACCGAATTGTCGATGATCTCGGTTATTAAATGGTGCAGTCCTTTGCTGTCGGTGGAGCCGATATACATGCCAGGCCGGCGGCGCACCGGGTCCAGACCTTCCAAAACCTTAATTTGACTGGCGTCGTATTTTGTGGGAGACACTTCCTGATTTTACTAAACCCAACCCTCTATTGCAAGGTGAAAAACTCTTTATTGACGACTCAATATTGATATTTTAGCAGTAAATTACCCAAAACTAAAACGGGATTGCAGTTGGCGGCCAGATAATTCAAAGATTCTAAGCATAAGCTTAAATTTTTCGCCGCGGCCAAGTCATTTTTTAATAATTTTTCCCTCTCGCCGAAAATTAAATTTTCCAAAAATTTTTGGGCAATTTGTTTATTTTTACCGTACTCCCCTGCTGTTTTTAACCTCTCCCCTACTCGATTAGGAATCTTGATTTTTCTACTTTCGACAATCGACTTTCGACTTTCGACTTTTGTAATTTGGCATCGAGACAAAACGGTTGGCAGTAATACTTCCGGTCGAGCCGTTTCTAAGATAATTTGGCTGTTTGGCGGCGGTTCTTCCAGGGTTTTTAACAAAGCATTTTGGGCCGATAGGGTCAACTTTTCCGCTTCTCTGATCAAAATAATTTTTGTTTTGGCCGAGTAGGGTTTCAAAATTAAAAAACGTCTTACTTCTTTAATTTGTTCTATTCCGATACTCTTTTCGCCGATTATTTCCAAAAAATCCGGATGCGGCGGTTGCAGCTTGTCGCAAGCCCTTGTTAATCTTTCTTCGCTCGAAGCTCCGGTAATAATCAGCGATTGAATCATTATTGACATTTTAACACTCTCCCGCCATAATCAGAGTATGCCTGCCCAGACGATTATTGACGTTTTAGTTAAGGAAGGCCTTCTTAATTCCCAGCAGGCCGAAGCTGTCCGCTTCGAACACCTGACTACCGATACTTCCGTTTTCGAGATAATTAAGCGTAAAAGGTTTCTCTCCGAAGATCAACTTTTTCAACTTGAAGCCAAATTAAAAAAAATCCCGATTGTTAATTTGGATGAAAAAGCGGCCGTTCCCCAAGCCCTTGATCTTGTTCCCCGGAGTGTGGCCGAACGCTTTGTGATTATCCCCTTTGGCTATAATCGAACCACCAACGAGCTTTCTTTGGCAATGGCTGACCCGCTTGATCTTGCCGCCATTGATTTTTTGGCCAAAAAAACCGGAGCGATCATCAAGCCTTTTATTGCTCCGATGGCCAAGATTCAAGCGGCGATTTCTGTCAACTATAGTCAAAACCTTTCGGCTGAAGTTAAGGCGGTTCTTAAAGATACGCTTCCGACCGATGCTCTTGCCAAGGGGGTTGCCATTGATGGTCTTGATGGCATTATCCGTGAAGCACCGGTGGCGAAAATTGTTTCCACGATTTTAGAGTTTGCGGTTCGCGCCCGGGCTTCGGATGTTCACATTGAAGCTCAAGAAGACAAAACGCGGGTTCGTTATCGTATCGACGGGATTCTGCACGAAAAATTAATTTTGCCGCGATCGATTCACGATGCCCTGGTTTCCAGGATCAAGATTTTGGCGGGGATGAAGATCGACGAAAAAAGAGTTCCCCAAGATGGCCGTTTTAACTTTAAAACCAACGATGCCGAAGTTGACTTGCGGGTTTCTTCTCTTCCGACTGTCCACGGTGAAAAAATTGTCATGCGGTTGTTAAAAAAAAGCGGCGGTGTTCCCGATTTGCCTGATTTGGGCTTGCGCGGCCGGGCGCTTAAAGATCTTCAGGACTCGATTTTACGGCCGCACGGGATTATTTTGGTCTGCGGCCCGACCGGTTCCGGCAAGACGACCACTCTCTATTCGGCGCTGATGAGAATTAATACTCCCAAGCTTAATATTATGACCTTGGAGGATCCGGTCGAATACCAGATGGCCGGGGTTAATCAGGTTCAAATTAATCCGGTTGCCGGTCTTACTTTTGCCTCTGGTTTGCGCAGTTTCCTGCGTCAGGATCCTAACATTATTATGGTGGGTGAAATTCGCGATAAAGAAACGGCGGAATTGGCTGTTCAGGCCGCTCTTACCGGCCATTTGGTTTTTTCGACCGTTCATACCAATAACGCATCCCAAGCGATTCCGCGGATGATCGATTTGGGTGTCGAACCTTTTTTGCTGGCCTCCTCTCTTACCTGTCTTTTGGCCCAGCGGATCTGTCGGCGCGTCTGTCCGGAGTGTCAGGAAAAATTTACTCCTTTGCCTGAAGTTGCCGAGGATGTTTGCCGGGTTTTGGGTAAACTTTTGCCCGACAAGAAAGAAATTAAATTGACTCGGGGAAAAAAGTGCGCTGCCTGCAACAATACCGGCTACCTCGCTCGCATCGGCATCTATGAAGTTTTACCGGTTACCGAAAAACTTTCCCGTCTTCTTTTGGAACGGGCCGCGGCGCTGGACATTGAAAAACAGGCTCTTTTGGAAGGGATGATCACCATGAAACAAGATGGCTACTTGAAAGCGCTTGACGGATTAACTACGATAGAGGAGGTCCTGCGGGTTGCCGAGGAGTAATTAATATGAACATCAAACAATTGTTGGAATTTGCTTTGGCCAAAAACGCTTCGGATCTTCATTTGCTGGCCACTTTTCCACCGTCGCTCAAGATTAACGGTGTTTTGCAGGCTGTTCCCGGCGAAGAAGTTTTGACTCAAAAAACGATTGAAGATTTTATCTTTCCTTTGATGAGCGGGGAGCAAAAAGAGATTCTTTTGGTTAATAAGGAGATCGATTTTTCTTATCCCTTGGCTGATTTGGCTCGTTTTCGGGTGAACGCTTATCACCAGCAAGGCACTTTGGCCGCGGCTCTTCGGCTTTTACCGAACAAAATCCCGACCATCGATGAGCTGCATCTTCCCGATATTTGCCATGTTTTTGCCCGTCTTCGCCAAGGTTTTATTTTGGTTACCGGTCCTACCGGCCACGGCAAATCGACCACGCTGGCGGCCATTATGAACGAAATCAATCTTAGCCGCGCCGTTCATCTCGTGACCATCGAGGATCCGATTGAATACGTTTTGCCCAAGAGTAAGTCACTTGTTTCTCAACGCGAGCTTCGTCAGGATACTCACTCTTGGCAGATTGCCCTTCGTTCCTGTTTGCGGGAGGATCCGGACGTGGTAATGATTGGTGAAATGCGTGATCTGGAAACGATTTCTTCGGCTTTAACGATCGCCGAAACCGGTCATTTGGTTTTTGCCACCCTGCATACCAATTCAGCGGCCCAAACGATTAACCGGATTGTTGATGTTTTTCCCGAACATCAGCAAGGGCAGATCAAAATGCAGTTGGCCTCAACTTTGGAAGCGGTTATTTCGCAAAGGCTGGTACCTACCCTAGAAGGGGTTCGTCTTCCGGCGGTTGAGATTTTGGTTGCCACTCAAGCGGTTCGCACCACTGTTCGCGAGGGACGGACGCATTTGATTGATAATATTATTCAAACTTCGGCCGATCTGGGCATGCGTTCTCTGGAGAGTGATCTGGTGCGTTTGATTAATGCCGGTCAGATTACGTTGGAAACAGCCAAATCTTTTTCTCTCCACCCCGACGAAGTTATGCGATTAGTGAGAAAAAGGTAGCTAGTGTTTAAGTTTGAGTATAAAGTTGTCAATAGCGCCGGTAAAACCGAAAAGGGCTTGGTCGAGGCCCGTAATTCCCGTCAGGCCGCCCAAATCCTCCATAACAAAAATTATGTGGTGGTCACTTTGTCTCCGCAAAAACTCGGTCCTTTCACCAGTTTGAGGCTTAATTTTCAAAAAGTCGGCAGTAACGATGTGGTTAATTTTACCCGTCAATTCTCGACCATGATCACGGCCGGTCTGCCGCTCACTCAAGCTTTGAGTCTCATTGAAGATCAAGCCACGGGTCCTTTTCGAAAGGTGATCAGCGAAGTCCTAAAAGAGGTTGAAGAAGGCGGCAGTCTTTTTGAGAGCATGGCCAAACAAAAAAATGTTTTTAGCTCGGTTTATCTGGCGCTTATCCGCGCCGGCGAGGTCTCCGGCTCTTTGGATAAGGTTTTAAATCGCCTCGCCGATACTTTGGAAAAACAGCGTGAATTTCGAGCTAAAGTCAAGGGAGCGATGGTTTATCCGGCGATCGTGGTTGTCGGGATGATTATCGTTTCGATCATTATGATGGTGGTGGTTGTGCCTAAAATGACCTCGATGTACGCTGATTTCGGCACCGAACTGCCGATGCCGACCAGATTGCTGATGGCGATTTCCGATACGATGAGCCGCTTCTGGTGGTCACTTCCTCTTGTGGCTCTGGCCGGTATTTTTACTTTTAAAACGCTGATGAAAAACGAACGGACGGGTTTTCTGGTTGATCAGTGGCTTTTTCGTCTGCCGATTTTTGGCCGACTGCGGGAGCAAACGGTTGTCTCCGAATTTTCCCGGACGCTGGGTTTGCTGGCCAGCACCGGTATTCTTCTGGTCGAGGCTTTGGAAACGGTCAAAGGGACGATGAATAGTCTGGTTTTTCAAAAGGCGGTCGCCCAAATTATTGACGATGTCCAGAAGGGTTTGCCGCTGGCGGCTTCTCTGGCCAGAACCGAGGTCTTTCCGCCGGTGGTAATCCAGATGGTTTCGATTGGTGAAGAGACCGGCAAAATTGACGAGGTTTTAAATCGGGCGGCCAATTATTTTGAACAACAGGCCGATTACTCGGTGAAAAACTTGACAACGGCCATCGAGCCAATAATAATGGTGGTGTTGGGGCTTGGAGTTGCTTTTTTGATGATCTCGATGATTTTGCCGATGTATAGTTTAACGAGTCAGTTTTGAGAGGAGGTGAAAAGATGAAAAGTTTACAAAAAGGTTTTACTTTGGTGGAGCTTTTGATTGTTATTGCTATTATTGCCGTTATGGGAGCGGTGTCTTTGATTGTTCTTAACCCGCTTGAATTGATCAATCGGGGGAGAGACGCTAACAACCTTTCTAAGGCTAAAGAAGTTATTTCTGCCTGTGATGTTTTTCGGGCGGCAAATGACGGAACTTTTCCGGCCGGCTGTGCGGCGTTGACGGCAGGAGGCTACCTTAAAACCTGTAATGGTTTGCCGGGAGGGATAACCTACACTAACTGTACGGCAGCGGTTGCCATTACTTCGACTTACTATCAAGCGGCCGTTCGCTGTGGAGCGATTGCTCCAGCTACAACGTGTAGTCTTCCGGGAGAGTTATAAACGGAGCGAGTGTTTTTTTGAGACAGCCTTTTCGAAAGGAAAGGCTGTTTGGATGGAAAGAGTTAGGTTAATGATGTTTGTTTTGTTGTTTCTTTTTGGTCTGGGTGTGGGGAGTTTTTTGAATGTGGTGATTTGGCGGTTAAATCACCATCTCTCCCCCGTCGCTGGCCGTTCGTTTTGCCCGAAGTGCCGGCATAAATTAAGCTGGTATGATAATATTCCCCTGCTGTCTTTTGTTTTACTGCGAGGCCGGTGCCGCTGTTGCCGGAAAAAAATTTCTTTACAATACCCTATCGTTGAATTAGCAACGGCAATTTTAACACTTCAGATCTTTTTTAATTATTATAACTTTTATAATTTGTTATTGACTTACGCCTTAATTATTATTTTTGTCTCGGATCTTCGCTATTATATTATTCCCGATGAAGTTATTTATCCCCTACTGGTGATCTCTCTAATTTTTTTCCCGCAAAATTTTTTAATCGGCCTCGCTTCGGCCGGATTATTTTTATTTTTGGTTGTGATCACCCGTCAAAAAGGTATGGGCTGGGGGGATGTTAAATTAGCCGGCTTAATGGGCCTAGTCTTGGGCTGGCCCAATATCCTCACTGCCTTGTATCTGGCTTTCTTGACAGGAGCTCTTGCGGGTGTCATACTGATTTTGATTAAAAGAAAGCGTTTTGGCCAGATTATTCCCTTTGGACCTTTTCTGGCTGGCGCTACTTATTTGGCTCTGCTTTATGGTGAAGAAATTAAGAATTGGGCGCTCCAAAATTGGTTTCACTTTGGTTGAGCTATTAATTGTTATCGCCATTATCGGTGTTTTGGCCGGTATCGGAATCAGCAGTTATATCGGCCAATTGGCCAGGGCGCGTGACAGCCGGCGCAAAGCTGATCTGGAGCAGATTCGTTCGGCTCTGGAGATGTGCCGGGCCGATGTTGGCAGTTATCCCAATGCGATTTACCCTACGGTTGTCTGCGGCAATACTTATTTGACTACCCCCTCGGATCCTTTGGGATCACAATATGGTTATACTCCGGGTTATACTCTGTGCATTGATCTTGAATCGCCCGTTACTACTTACTGTGTTTATCCTCCTTAAAATGAGAGGTCCGGTTCGGTGTTTTGGTTTTACTTTGGTGGAATTGCTGGTAACGATTTCGATTATGACCGTACTTTTTGGCGTGGGTTTGGCTCGTTACAACCAGTTTAATCAATCACGCCGGGTGGTCGAGGCGGCCAAAAATTTGCGCAGTGATCTTAATTTTGCCCGCAGTAAGGCACTTGCCGGTGACAAAAGCGGTGCTTGCACTGGTGATCTAGACGGTTGGTACATCGAGTTTTTTACTCACTCTTATGATCTTGGCCGCAGCTGCGGCGGTACCGCTTCATCCTTTAAAACGGTAAGCCTTGACACTTTGACCCTAACTTCAACCAAAAGCACGCTTCTTTTTCGTCCTTTGTCCCTCGGCGTTGACACAGTTAACGAGATTGAAATCTTTATTATCAAAAATACTTATCAGGAAAAAGTTACTGTCAGTCGAAACGGAGAAATTAATTGATAGCCCAAAACCGCGGTGATTCTATCGTTGAAGTTGTTGTCGCGGTGGCGATAATTTCGATGGTTGCCTTGGCTTTAATCAGAGTTACAACCGTGGCCCTGAACAATGCCACCTTTGCCAAAAACCAGGCTACGGCGACCAAATATGCTCAAGAAGCAATTGAAGAAGTTCGCCTGATCCGTGAGGCGAATGGGAGTGTTTTCTTTGATAACACGGCTCTTTGTCAAAGCTCCAGTTTGTCGCCGCTGCCGGGCAATTTTGTCCGACAAAAAACCTGCACCTTAAACGCTTCCATTATGCAAGTATTGGTTGTGATTAGCTGGGATGATAATACGGGTACACACCACTCCGAATTAGAAACCTATTTAACCAAGTGGCAATGAAGGGTTTTACGTTAATTGAGATGCTGGTGGTTGTGGCCTTGATCGGTCTTTTGGTGACGACCGGTTCGCTGGTTTTTATTACTTCTCTCAAGGCCTCCAGTAAAAGTCAAATTATGACGGTGGTCAAACAAGACGGCAATTATGCTTTGGGGGTGATGGAGCGGATGATTCGCAATGCTTATAGTGTTGACAACTGTCTTAATGCCCACTCCCCGACTCTTACGATCACCAATCCCGATCATAATACCACGACCTTTGGATTTATTGATGATGGCGCGGCCTGGCGTTTAGCTTCCGGCTCGGCTTATCTGACCGGGGCGACGGTTACCGTTGATACGGCCAAGTCGTATTTTAACTGCACCAAGGGTCCTCCTGATCGGGTAGAAATTGTTTTTACTTTAAGACAAAAAACTGCCTCTCTCCGGCCCGAAGAACAGGCCTTTCTCGATTTTAAAACTACGGTTGTTCTCCGCAATTATTAGTTGACTTTGTCTTTAAATTATTCCACAATAAATCAATGACTAAACTTGCCCAGCGCGGTCAGGCATTGCTCATTATCTTGCTGGTGATGGCCGTGATTCTTACCGTCAGTTTGTCGGTTATTTCGCGCTCCGTTACCGATTTGCGTGTTTCCCGTCAGGATGAGGACTCGGCAAGGGTCTTTTCCATCGCCGAAGCCGGCATTGAGCAGTTGCTGCTTTCCGGCTCCCCCGGCACTTATGGCAGTGATTATCAAGTTGCCGGTTCCTGCGCGACCGTAGGCAATGAAACGGCTTTCGATTTTGGCGGTGGCCGCTTTGATCAGGGCGTTGTTCAGACTCTCTGGCTTGTCGGTCATGGCGCCGGCGGCGCTTTAGACCCTTCGCAAAAATACACCGGCAATTCCCTTACTTTATTTTGGGGCAACCAGTCGGCTTCCGAGATATCAGCTCTCGAAGCAACTCTTTTTTATGACAACGGCGGGGTTAAAACTGCCCGTTTTCCCTTTGATCCCGACGGCGGCCGTCGCTGGAGTAACGGCTTTACTCTGGCCAACAGCGGTGGCTCGCCGTATCCTTACAGCGCCACGATTAATGACCTGAATTCTCTGCGCGGCGCGGGCGGGACGCTGTACGCCCTTCGTCTTAAGCCTCTTTATAACTCTCAACCGATTGGCTTGAAGGTTGAGGCGCCAGTCGCTTTACCCGCCCAAGGCGATTGCTGTGAATCAACCGCGACCCGCATCGAAAGCGGGATTACCCGCAAAGTCAGACAATGTCGCTTTTTTGAAGCGCCGCCGGCGATTTTTGATTACGTTTTATATTCCGGTGCCAGTTTAGTTAAATAACATATGGATTACTTTGGTCTTGATCTTGGCCGCCGCACTCTTAAATTGGTCCAATTTCGGCGGAAAAATTCCGAATATGAATTGTTGGCTTTTGGGATGGCCCCCACTCCCGGCAAGGGTCTTTTGTCTGATTCTGAAGACGATCTTACTCACTTGGCCGTTGCTGTCAAAAATTTGTGTCGTGATTCCCAAGTGAGAGGAAACAATGTGGTGACGGCTATTCCTCAAAATAAGGTTTTTGCCCAGTTGATTACTCTGCCTAAAATTGACGATGAGGAGCTGGCTTCGGCTCTTAGATGGGAGGCCGAGCAGTACGTTCCTTTTCCTTTAGACGAAGTTACTCTGGCCCATGAAGTTGTTGGTGAAGTTGCTCTTGACGGCAAAGTCTCGCTGGAGGTTACGCTGGTGGCTGTCCCCAGTGCGTTAATCGATAAAACGACCAAAGTTCTCCAGATGGCCAAGCTTAACCCGGTTTCCCTGGAAACGGAAATTTTTTCCCTGGCTCGCAGTCTGGTTAATCCCGGAGAGCGGGCGGTTGTTCTGATTGATTTTGGCACCAACTCTACGGACATTGCCGTAATCGAAGACGGCCATCTGATTGTTATTCGTTCTATTTCTACCGGTGGCGACTCCTTGACCAAAGCGATTGCTTCTTCCTTGGGAATGGAGGAAAGTCAGGCCGAAGCTTACAAAGAAGCTTATGGAGTTGACCAAACCAAACTTGAAGGTAAAATCAAAACTGCGCTTGATCCCTTAATCTCTCTGTTGCTTGAAGAGATTGAAAAAACTTTAAGTTTTTATACGGCTCGAAAACAAAGCCAAAAGATCGATCGCGTTGTTTTGACCGGAGGCACTTCGGCTCTTCCCGAAATTTCTTCCCAGCTGGCTAAACGCCTCAATCTGGAAATTCAACTTGGCGACCCTCTTGCCAATATTAAAGGCAAAGAGCTGATTACTCAAAAAATTGGCGGTAACACCTCTTTTTTAGCTGTGGCTGTTGGTCTAGCAATGAAGGAGCTTGACTAAATGAAGGGTATCGACTTGCTTGCCGGCGAAAGGGAAGTTTTTTTTAAAAAAAATAAAAAAAATGTTCAAATCCGCTTTTATAGCTTCTTGGCGCTTCTTGTTTTTGTTCTCATTACTGCCGGTATCTATACATATTCTCTGATTTTGCAGGGGACCAATGATAAATTGCTTCAACAGCTTACTTTTCAGCGGACGGCGATTGATGGTTTAAAAAATGTTGAAGGTCTGCAAACGGTTTTGGTTCAGCGCCTGGCTTCTTTGAATGATCTCTTTACCCAAAGAGATAATAGTTATTCTCTCCTGCTTGATCTGCTCCAAAAAATTATGTCGCCCCAAGTCAGTCTGGTAAGCCTCACCCAAAAAAGCAAGCTTGTTTCTTTATCTTTTGAAGCCAGTGACGCCGCCGCTTTTGATGTCTTTATGACGGCTTTTAATAATGAGATCGATCAAAAAAACTTTCCCTTTACCCATAAGATTGAAATTGTTTCGGTCAATCGCACCCTTGAGGGTCTTTATGATGTGGTGATTAATTTATCCAATCAGCTCGCGGCAGATGAAATCTCAAAACCGTAACTTACCCACTATCGCCCTGCTTACTGGTTTACTGCTCTTTCTTTTAACATTTTTGGTGATCAAGCCTAAAATAGCGGAAATTATTGCCACTCGTCAACAAATTGAAACTAATCACCAAGAATTAGCCCTTTTAACTCAAAAACTGGAGTTACTGAAGCGCTTGAACGACTCCGATTTGAAAACTAAAACCGAAAAAGCAATCCGCCTTTTACCTTCCCAAAGCGATCCGGCTAATCTGTTGGCGGTTTTTCAGTTCGTTGCTCAAGAGAATCAAGTTACTCTGGGCGAAATCAAAGCCGTTCTCGGTGCCTCGTCTCCGGCAATCGTTTCTGCCGGCAAACAAGCCGTCTCCGAATCCACTTTTAATCTTTTTGTTGAAGGGGGGCTGACCCAGGTTAAAAATTTTATCGCTGCTTTTGCTTCCACTCCTCCGTTGATTAAAATCGAAGCCGATCTTGATCAGGATCTGGAGTCCAAGTTAACCACGGCCAATCTGATTGTGACCACTTATTTTCTGCCGCTTCCTGAAAAAATTGCCTCGGTCGACGATCCCCTGCCTCAATTAACCCCTAGTGAAGAAAAAGTTTTGACCCAGCTCGCCAATTTTCGCGATCTGCGTTCCAATGAAGAGAGCTTTTCTCAAACTCAAACAGGTAAAGCCAATCCGTTTCTCCCTTAAAAATTATTCCACAATTTGCAAGTCAACTCTTTGGTGTTCGCGGATAGCAATTATTCTTACCAGTTCTCTGATCGCCTTGATGTTTTTTCCCTGTTTGCCGATAATAATTGGCCGATCGGCCATGTTGGCGTGGATCAGGTATAAAAGACTGCCTGCCCCTGCCTCTTTTTTCTCGATTTTCACTTCTTCGGGGAATTTGACTAATGCTTTGAGTAAAAAATTAAGCAGGTTGTCCATTTTTGTTCACAATTTTGGCTACGGCCGGAGTTAATTGAGCTCCTCTTTCCTGCCAGTAGGCCACTCGCTCTGCTTTGTATTTTTCCGGTGTTCCCAAAATTTCCAGGGCTTTGCCGTCGCGGCAGTTCTTTGACTCTATGACGACGATTCGGCTTTTGATCTGATTCTTTTTTCCCGTTTGGGCGAATCTTATTTTAACCATAACTTGTATTCTACTTTTTCGCTCTTATTTTTTCAAGGGCAATTTTGGCGGCCGCTTCTTCTGCTATCTGCTTGCTTAGGCCTTCTCCTTGTGCCAAAAGCTCTTTCTGGTGAAAAACACCCATCGTAAAAATTTTCGCATGATCAGGCCCCTTTGTTTTTAAGACCTGATATCTTGGAGATTTTTTGCCTTTCGCCTGCAGTCTTTCCTGAAGCAGGCTTTTATTATCTTTAAGTACGCCTGTTTTTATCACGTCTTCCAAAACCGGCTCCAGGCTTTCTAAAACTACCTTTTTTACGACTTCGCTTCCCTGGTCCAAAAATAAAGCCCCAATTACGGCTTCAAAACAATTCGCCAGCAAACTTTTGTTTTTGCCGCCTCCCGCTTCTTTTTCACCTCGACCCATCTTTATCCGTTCGCCCAAGCGGTGATCTTCGGCCAGTCTGGCTAAAGTCTCTGTTTTTACCAATTGCGATCGGAGACTGGTCAGTTTTCCTTCGGGAAAAGCAGTGAATCTTTGGTAAAGCCACCAGGAGACGATAAAGGACAAGACGGCATCTCCCAGAAATTCTAATCTTTCGTTTGAACTTGAGCGTCCCCTTCCGGTCTCATTTAAATAAGAACGGTGAGTCAAGGCATGCTCCCAAAGCGAGTGATTTTTAAAGAGAAGATTTATCGATTTCATCTTTCCAAAGTGCTCCCAAGGCTCCATTAATAAATTTTGGGCTCTTTTCACTGCCAAAGGTTTTGGCCAGTTCAATCGCTTCGTTGATAATTACCTTGGGTGGTTCTTTTTTGATTTTTTGGCTTAATTCATACACGGCTAATCTTAAAATCGCTAAATCAACCCGGTTTATTTGACCAATTGGCCACTCCGGCGCCGCGACACCGATGGCGTGATCAATTTTATCAACTTGATCAATGATTTCTTTAATTGGACTTTGAGCATTTAACTTTTTTTTACGATGAAAGCCCCACTCAAAAAGCCGCCTGACAAGCGCCTCTCTTTTTTTATGCCGCGGATCAACCCTTGTTTTCATCTTTTGGGCCGTAAGCGCCGCAGACGGGACAGGCCTGATGGGAAAAGCGTTGCTGTCCACATTTTGAACAAGTTGTTAGTGCCGGCATTCTCAACTTGATCACCGCCCTTCGCTTGCCCTGCCTTGCGGTTGAGTGTCTTCTTTTGGGTAAAGGAGTCATCTTCGTTAGTTCTGACTAATCAGCGCCATTTTACCCTCTTCCAGCTTTTCTTTCAAGAGGGGGAAATTTTTCAGCTTCGGCCAAATTTTTTCCGCCGCTTCTTGGGCTTTTTTAATCATTTTTATGTTTGTTAACGAGGCGTTTTTTAAGTCAAGAAAACCGTGCTGTTGCAGGCCGTAGATCTCTCCGGCGCCGCGCTGGCGCAGATCAATCTCGGCCAGCTCAAAACCGACATTAATTTTTTCTACGGCTTTCAATCTCTGCCAGCCGCTTTGGTTATCTTCGCTTGTAAAAAGCAAACAATAGGCTTGGCTTGTCCCTCTTCCGACTCTTCCCCGCAGTTGGTGTAATTGAGCTAGGCCAAACCTCTCTGCTCCTTCAACGAGCATAATGGTGGCGCTGGGGATGTCAATGCCTACTTCCACGACCGGAGTTGACACCAAAATGTCCGATTCCCTCTTTCGGAACTTTTCCAGGATTTCTTTTTTCTCGGTGCTTTTCAAGCGGCCGTGAAGCAGGGCTAGTCTAAAATCGCTAAAAATCTTTTGCAGCTCGTTAAACTCTCCCTTAACGGCCTTAATTGATTGCATACTTTCTTTTTCTGAAGCCTCGATTAACGGGCAAATTACAAATACCTGACTCTTCTGCTCTCTGATCTGTTTCTTAATCCATTCGTAAGCCGCCGTTCTTTTTATTGACGGAATCAGCCAAGTTTTTACTTTTCGCCGTTTTTTCGGCATTTCGTCAATTACGGACAAGTCTAAATCGCCGTATAAAGTTAAGGCGATGCTTCGCGGTATGGGTGTTGCCGTCATCGTGAGCAGATGAGGGATGATCTTCTTGGCCAATAGTTTGTTTCTTTGCGCCACTCCAAAGCGATGCTGCTCGTCAACGACCAAAAGAGCGAGCCTGTGAAAACAAGCGGGGCGGTGTAACAAAGCCTGCGTTCCGATAATCAAATCGGCGGTCTGGTGTCCGATTCCGTGTTTTGTGCCGCCGGTTACCAGCTCAATTTTTACCCCGTATCGCCCCAATAACTTTGTTAGTGTTTCGTAGTGCTGTTGAGCCAAAATCTCCGTTGGGGCCATTAATCCTGCCTGCAATTTGTTTTTTACGGCAGCTAAAATTGCCGTTGCGGCGACAACAGTTTTGCCGCTGCCGACGTCTCCCTCGAGCAAGCGGTTCATCGGTTTTGGTTTTTCCAAATCTCTCAAGATCTCCCCTATGCTTCTCTCCTGTGCTTGTGTCAGCCGGAACGGCAGATTGTTAATAAAACCTTTGTTGATTTTTTCGTCTATTTTTAAAACATAAGCCGGTTTTTTGTCCTGCCATTCTTGTTTACGTTCCAGAATTGCCAGCTGAATTAAAAACAGCTCTTCGAAAGCGAAGCGCTCTTCTGCCTCTTTTGCCTCCTGCTTATTGCAGGGGAAGTGCCGCCACTGCAATGCCTGTTTTAATTCCGGTAAATTATTAAAGGGCAGGAAGTCGCTGATTTCCAGATCGTTTTTGTCCATCAAATGGGCGATTCTTGATCTCAACCAACGCGAGGTTATGCCGGCAGTTTCGTGATAAACCGGGACCAGCCGGCCGGTGTGGATGCGATTTCCGGTGATTTCATAATCAGGTGAGCTTAAAACTAATTTTCCGCCAAATTTTTCTGCCTTGCCGGATAAAGTGATTTTTTGGCCAAGCCGAAAATTTTTAATTAAAAAAGGCTGATTAAACCAGACGGCTTCGATTTCGCCTGTTTCATCCTTAATCCTTATTTTTTGCAAATTAAAGTTTTTCCTAGTGTACTCGTTTTTAGCATAAACCACAAAACCGGCGATGGTTATTACTTCACCCGGTTGGATGGCGGCGATTTTTGAGGCCAGCGAGTAGTCCACATAGCGAAAGGGAAAGTGATACAACAAATCACCGATGCTTTCAATCCCCAGCCTCTTTAGTTTTTTGGCATAGATCGGTCCTACCAAAAAAACACTCGAGACCGGCGTTTTTAAGTTCATTTAAGCAAGACGGCAATTATCGGGGCAAAAGAAGTCAACATCAGAGCCAGCGACGAAATGATCACCAGTACCATCCAGGTTTTTCTTTGTCGCTTGGTTAACCGCATCTTGTCATTCTGGTCTAACCAGAATCTTCATAAATCTTCTCTTGCCCACTTTTAAAATTTTTCCGTCAAAATCGACTGCTTTTTGATCAATCAGTCTTTTGGCCTCGCTTCGGGAGCTGGCCATCTTCGTGTCAATCAGTAAATCAACCAGAGGATAATCTTTTCGAGTCGTTTTAAAAACCGGCAAATCGACGGGCAACTCTTTATTCTGAAAAACTTTTTCAAAGTGATTTTGGGCTTCTTGAGCCGCTTTTGCTCCATACAGCAGTTTAACCACCTCAAGGGCGAGACGTTTTTTTGCCATCAGTGGGTTACTTTTTAGTGGTTCAATTGATTGAAGCGGCACTTCGGTGAGCAGTTCAAATGATAAAACCAAGACTTCATCGGGAAAAGCCATGATCCCGCCGTAAAAATCCCCGGCCGTAGCACTCAAAAATAAAGCGTTGTCGGTGGTTTTGCCTACCTTATCACCGGCTTTATCCACTAAAAGCTTGGTGGTCAAAACAAACTTTTCTTTGCCTTTCAAAACTTTCATTAAAGTTCGACCGGTGAGCATATTAAAAGTTTGATCGTTGCCGCCGATTTCCAGGTCAACATCCATGGCGACCGAGTCATAGCCTTGAGCGACCGGATACAAAAATTCGTGTAAGTGAATCGGCTTGCCTTCCTGCCAGCGTTTTTGGTACATATCCCGTTCAAGCATTTGTTGAACAGTAAAATTGGCCGTCAGCTCGATTAAATCTTTAAAAGAAATTTTGTCCAGCCACTCGGAGTTATATAAAAATTTCACCGGATTTGGCCCGTCAAAATCAAGAATTTTTTTGGCCTGGCTCCGCCAGGTGGCACAATTTTCTCTCACCTGTTCTCGTGTAAGCGCTTTACGGGCGGCCAATTTATCGGTCGGGTCGCCGATCATGCCGGTAAAATCCCCCACCAAAAAAATCACCTCGTGCCCGAGTTTTTGAAACTGGCGCAATTTCATCATGCCGACGAAGTTGCCCAAATGCAGGCTATTGGCCGAGGGGTCAAAGCCTTGATACAGGCGCAGTTTTTTGCCCGATCGCAAAACCCTTTCCAAGGCCTCTTTGCTCGGATAAATCTTCTCGACTCCCCTAGTTAAAACTGCCTCAATTTGATCGGTCATCTTGACAAACCTTTCTTCTCATGATAGCATCTAACTATCACGATGGCGGGTTCCTGCAATGGCTTTTGTGCCGCGCAAATACCCGCTTTTTTGTTGCCTTTCTTCTAATTTTCCCCTCAAAATATTAACAAAACTGATATAAGTTTTAAACTTTCTCAAAAGAGACGAGTAGCTAAACAAATTGGGAATAAGTAACTTAAAGAGCTTGTTTTTTTTGATGAAATGTTCGACTAGACAATGAAAATCACCGTCGCCGGAAACGATTATGGCTTGATCGTAGTTAGGATACTCGATCATTGAGTGTAAGACCAATTCGGCATCAACATTTCCTTTGATTACTTTTTTCCCTTCTCGACTGACCTCTAGGGTTGGTTTAAAGATCAAAACGTAACCCGCCTCTTTGAGATACTTATAAAGCGCTTCGTTACCCGGAATTAAACCGATAAATAAATAGGCCTTAGTAATTTTATAATAATCTTTTAAATAGATGTAAAATCTTTTAAAATCCAATTTCCAGCCACGATAAACGACTTGACCCCTTTTTCCCCTAACGTCACTCCTAATTGACAGATTTAAGTTTTGACTGTCAATAAAGGCGTAAATGATTTTATTTTGCTTTTTCATGCTTCGGCAATAATAGTTACTGGTCCATTATTGACTAATTCTACCTCCATTTTAGCACCAAAAACGCCAGATTCAATCTTTAAGCCTGACCTTTTTAATTCCATGATCAGTTTTTTAAAAAGAGGTTTGGCTATTTCCGGTTTGGCCGCCTCGCCAAAATACGGCCTTCTTCCTTCCAATTCTGCGTACAGCGTAAATTGCGGCACCACCAAAATTTCGCCCTTAACATCTTCAATTGACTGATCAAATTTATTGTCCTGATTCTCAAAGATTCTCATTTTTAAAACTTTTTCAGCCATTTTTTCGATCACCTCTCCCCCATCCCCTATTTTTACTCCCACCAGCACCACCAACCCTCGGCCAATCTTGCCCACGGTTTTATTCTTAACTGTCACCTTCGCTCTTTTAACTCGTTGGATTACCAGTTTCATATTTTGATTATATAACCTTTTTTCATTTGCAAGCCAGTTGGATTATAAAATCTATTTTTTCTCCTAAATTCAATTTTGGATCAATCGGTGTGACTAATTTTTCGAACAAGGTAATGATATTTAAAAAATGCCCAATTAGGCTCTCTTGGTGAGAAAAATTTAATTTTTGCATCTTTTGCATTTTTTTCTGTACCAGCTCGTTTTTGTCTAAAATAATTCGTTGGTTGTTATCAATGCTGATGTATGGAGGTTGATTTGGTTTTGAGGAGTCAAAACTTTTTCCCGGTTTAACATTGATAAAGTTGATCGGTTTTTTACTAATTAATTCTAAA
>JBDRBL010000017.1:0-27931 GCA_043822685.1 Candidatus Shapirobacteria bacterium | reverse complement strand
GTAAAAAAAGTTTTTATTTTTGCTTTGAAGAAGATAAACGTAATAAAATTTCATTGGTACTTGGGATATACCAGACGGTATATCCCTCACTTACCTTCGTTGCCTGGCAAAGCCATGCACCGAATGGTGCGTGGCTGCCCGGCATGGATTCGAACCACGATAAACAGGTTCAGAGCCTGTTGTCCTACCGTTAGACGACCGGGCAATCATTTAAATAATTGTCAATTTTCCCTTTAAAAATCTCTCTACCGTAACCGGATTTATAAAAATCCTCAGCTTTTTCCGCATCCTTCTTATTCAAATAAGCTTCATAATAAACTAACACAAACGGCCGATTATCCTTTGAGTACTTACCTCCGATCCCCTGATTGTGCTCTAAAAATCGCCGTTTTAGATCACTTGTTGATCCATAATAGAAACGTTTATTTTTCTTTGATCTCAACGCGTAAGCGTACCACATTTTAACATAACGTCCCCGCCTCATCGGCGGGTCGCCGTTAAGGCGACTACCGTTAGACGACCGGGCAATCCAACCAAAAACATGGCTATTTTACCCAAAACCCTTCCAAACCAAAAATTCCCTCTACTTCCGATAAGAAGCAAAACTATCGGCGGCGGCCGGATTTACCTGCCGCAAAACCTCCAAACCCTTAACCCTCAAATCAGCCGATTTAACTACATTTTCCACCGCCACTGTCGCTACCCACGCCTCAATCTCCACCGCAATCTTTTCCGCTTCTTCGGCGGTCGCCCCGGCGGCCAAGGCCCCGTGAACCAGCTTATTCCGGTCAAACTCCTCCAAGCGACCATCATTTTTTTGAACCTGATACATTGTCTTCACCTCCTCTCTTGCCTAACCTCTACCCCTATTGTAACAAAAATGTTAGAATTTAGTTATCAATGGCAGACAAATACACCGCTTTGTGGATTTCACACTCTTCTTTAACCGATTTTTTTAACTGTCCCCGAGCTTACTTCCTTAAGAATATCTATAAAACACCCAAAACCAATCGCAAAATACAGATCATTTCACCGGCCTTATCTTTAGGTTCGGCTATTCATGAAGTTATTGAGGTCTTATCAACTCTTCCGGTAGAAAAACGTTTTGACGAAGCCCTGCCCAAAAAATTCGAACAAATTTGGCAAAAATACCAAGGCAAGAAAGGCGGCTTTACGGAAAAAACGACCGAGGAGCATTATTACCGGCGCGGAATGAAGATAATTACCCGGCTGGTCCGGCATCCCGGCCCTCTAAAAAAACTGGCCGTTAAAATCAAGACCGACCTCCCTCAATACTGGCTCTCGGAAAAAGATCAAATTATCCTGTGCGGCAAAATTGACTGGCTGGAATTCCAACCCGAGACGCAAACCGTCCGGATTATCGATTTTAAAACCAGCCGCCGGGAGGAAAGCCCGGAGTCACTGCAATTACCGATTTATTACCTTCTGGCCGGACGCAATCAACGATATCCGGTTAGCGCTATCGCTTACTGGTATCTGGACAGCAGTGATCAACCAACGGAAAAGAGCCTTCCCGATGGCCCAAAAGCCGAAGAAAAGATTTTAAAAGCGGCCAAGAAAATTAAATTGGCTCGCCAGCTGGAACACTTGATTTGCCCGGACAACGGCTGTCGACACTGCCTACCACTGGAAAAAATCGTCAAAGGCGAGGCGGAGCTGGTCGGCTTAAACACTTACGGCCAGGAATGCTATCTTCTTCCCGCCATCGATTCGACTAATCGAGAAACCATTTTGTAACCAGCGTTTTTTTTAAGCGAACAATGCTCTTGTCCCGACCCAACAGTTCAAAACAGGCAAACAAAGGCGGGCTAATGTTTCGCCCGGTCAAGGTAATCCGAATCGCCATAAAAAACGACCCAAACGACCAGTGATGAGCCGTAGCCAAATCGCGCGCCTTGGCTTCCAATTCTGCCGCTCGCCAACTCTTGGCCGATTTTAATAATTGAACTACCCGACCAAGCTGTTCTTTAACCAAAACCGGTGACTCGATTTTATCGGCATACATGGACCAGTCAATTACCGGCTCCTTAACTAAAAATTCCGTCAAAGCGACATAATCGCTCAATTTTACCAGTCTTTCTTTGACTAAAGGAATAGTTTTTTGGATTAAAGTCTTATCAAAACTCATGGGCGCAAACGGTTGCAATAATTGAGCCAACTCTTTGTCCGTTTTTTGCCGAATATAATGACCGTTAAACCAATCCAATTTTTTGCGATTAAAAATCGGGTTGGCTTTTTGAAAGCCGGTGTGATCAAAAACCCTTACAAATTCGTCCAGGATAAATAACTCGCGATTATCTTTAGGCGCCCAACCGAGAAGAATAACGAAATTAAAAAGCGCTTCCGGTAGATATCCTTCCGACAGCATACCCTCAACCGAAACACTGCCTTTTCTTTTGGAAAGCTTTCCTCCTTCTGGGTCCAGGATATCGGTTAAGTGGCCAATTTGAGGAAGCCGATAGCCTAAATATTTATAAATCAAAAGATGAATCGGGGTTGATGGCAGCCAATCGTGTCCCCGCAAAACGTGGCTTACTTTCATTTCATAATCATCCACGACCGAAGCCAGATGGTAGGTAGGAAAGCCATCAGACTTGAGGAGAACTAATTCTTCTAAAGTATTAGTGTCCCAAACCACTTCTTTGTCTAAAACAAAATCACGAAAAGATATTTTTTCGTCCCGGGTAATTTTTAATCTAATGGCTCCCTTGTCTCTGTAGGCGTGACCTAGGGAAACTAAGTTTTCGGCAGCTTTTTTATACAAATCAAGTCTTTGCGCTTGAATATAATATTCATCCCATTTAATTCCAAATACTCCAAGAAGCTTCTTTGTTTCTTCTATGCCACCTGTTTTTTCCCTTTTTTTGTCCGTATTCTCAATTCTTAAAATAAAGTCTCCACCTTCGTGCTTGGCCAGCGCATAAGCATAAAAAGCGGTTCTTAAATTACCAATATGCATGGACCCGGTGGGACTGGGAGCAAAACGAGTTCTTACCACAAGCTTGATTTTAACACAGCCAGCTTTTATACTCAAAGCACTGCCCATGACCACTTTAACTTTAGTTGCTTATCAAACTCGGCGCATTTTTAAGTTCGGTTTTTTGGGACTGATTGCTTTTTTCATTCTCAAATTTGCAATTCAAACCGGTTGGGCCATCTATCGTCAATATTACCCGCTTCCGCCACCGCCGCCCAATGTCAGCTTCGGCAAACTTCCCCGGCTCATCCTGCCTTCCCGGGACAACCCGCCCCAGCTCAATTTTAAATTGGAAACTCCCACCGGGGGCCTGCCTGAACTATCCACTGTCGGCAAGATCTATTTTATTCCTCACTACGCCAGCACCTTCTTTGACCTTGACCATGCTCAAAATCAAGCCGAAAAAATCGGTTTTCGCGGCCAGCCGCTGGCTCTCGACGCCACTCGCTATCGCTGGACCAACAACAAAATCCCCGAAACCACTCTCGTCATCGAAACCAGAACGGGCAATTTTCAGTTTCGCTACGACTACGCTCACGATCAACAACTTCTCGTCAATAAAAATTATCTTCCCGGCGACCAAGCTGCTCTTCAGGAAGCACGCAATTTTCTCTCCGCTAACAACCTGATGAAAGATGATCTGGCCACCGGCAGTGCTGAATTCGCCTATCTTCGCTATCGTTCTGATGGTCTCCAAAAAGTTGCCTCGCTTTCCGAGGCCGACTTTTTACGGGTTAACCTCCTTCGCGACAACCTGGATAATCTCAAAATCCTGCCTCCTAAACCACAGCACTCGCTGGTTAGTTTTTTGTTTTCCGGCTCGCGTGAAAGCGCCAACCGCATCGTCGAGATCGACTTCACCTATTTTCCCCTCGAAAAGCAAATCTTTGGCACTTATCCTCTTCTCCCGCTTCAACAAGCTTGGGAAAGTTTAAAAAAACAAGAGGGCCATGTCGCCAACCTGGGGGAAAACCAAAACGACATCACGATCAGAAAAATTTACCTCGCCTATTATGATTTACCCGAAAGACAAAATTACCTCCAGCTTATATATGTTTTTGAGGGAGACCGCGGCTTTATTGCCTACCTACCGGCAGTTGATCCGAAATGGCTGGAACCGCCTTCTGCCAGGTAAAATTCGAGTACACCCACTCCACGAGCTGACTCGTTTCCGCAAAGCGATTCTGGCTTCCTAAAAGGGTGATCACGATTTCGTGGCCGTCACGTTCGATATTGGTTACCAGACATTCACCCGCATCCTGTGTCCAGCCAGTCTTTACCCCCATCACCCCCCGGACATGACCGAGTAATTGGTTGAGATTCTCCACCAAACGGGTTTGACCATCCAGATTACTAATCGTGGTTTTTTGCGTGGCCACAATTTGCCGAAAAAACTCATTTTTTAAAGCCGCTCTTGTCAGCTGGGCCAGATCAACCGCGGTCGTATATGAATGGTCCGTCAATAAACGATTCTGCTCATCGCTGTCTAAACCGGTAGGATTGGCAAAATAAGTTTGCTTTAAACCCAAATCAAGGGCTTTTTGATTCATCGCCGCCACAAAATCGATTTCTCCACCCGGATAATTCTGCGCCAAAACTTGGGCGGCATCATTGGCCGAATAAATCAAAAGCGCTTTTAATAATTCCTCGACCGATAAACGTTCACCGGAATTTAATTTTAATTGCTGACCCACATCATTTAAAAAACCCACCGTTAAAATCTGCTGCATATCAAAATAATCCAGAACCACCAGTGCCGTCATAATTTTGACCGTTGAAGCGGGCAATAAGGTCTCGTTTGGGTTTTTAACATAAAGAGGGACAGCGGAGTTTTTATCCAAAACCACCACCGAACGAGCGGTTAACACCGGGGAGAGAGCAAAAGTTTTTTTGACAGGATAGGGATAGACCGGAATCGCCAAATCCAAAGCCTGAACTTCTTTTTCAGAAACACTTTTTTTAAACCACCCCAAAGCGGCAACGACCACTACCGCCAAAATGACCCCTATTATGGCTAGTCTGCCTTGCCAATTATTTTTTATTGGAAACATTCGTAACTATATTCAATTCTTTCAGTTGACTTTCTTCAACTTCCGAAGGCGCATCCATCACTGCCGTTTGGCCGGAAGAAGTCATGGGAAAAGCGATCACTTCCCGCAAACTCAATTCATTTAAAATCACCATCAAAAAGCGATCAATCCCCGGGGCAATTCCCCCATGGGGCGGCACCCCGTAACGAAACGCCTGCAACAGGTGCCCAAACTTTTTTTCAATTGCTTTCTTAGTATGACCCATTATCTCAAAAACTTTAGTTTGTATTTTCGGATTGGTAATCCGAATACTGCCGCCACCGATTTCGTAGCCATTCAAAACAAAGTCATGTTGATAACTTTTCAACTTGTCGATATTTTTCCCGGCCAATAAATCGCTCGCATCCTCTTGTCTTGGCGCCGTAAAGGGATGATGCATGGCATCCCACCGCTTCTCCGACTTTTTCCACTCAAAGAGGGGAAAATTAATTACGAAGCAAAACGCCAATTCATTGGGGTCGTTTTTATCTTTTCTCAAGTCGGGTTTGTCCGTACCGTATTTCTCCATTGTTTGGTCATACTCCAATCGCGGAAAAGAATCAAAGGTCAGCTTCTTCTCCGGAAAAAATCTTTTCACGATCTCTTTATATAGCTCCTCTATTAAATTCAAAATCTCTTCCTGTGTTGAAAAAGACAACTCCAAATCCAATTGCGTGAATTCACCATAAGCCCGATCGGCTCGAGGGTCTTCGTCACGAAAACAACGGGCAATCTGATAATACTTTTCAAAGCCAGCGACCATCAATAACTGTTTATATTGCTGCGGCGATTGGGGCAAAGCATAAAAATTTCCCGGCTGTAAACGCGAGGGCACAATGAAGTCCCTCGCTCCTTCCGGGGTTGCTTTTGTTAAAACCGGTGTTTCAATCTCGACAAAATCCCGCTCGTCCAAATAATCCCGTATAAATTTAATCACTTGATGCCGCAACCGTAAATTTCTCGCCATTCTGGGCCGACGCAAATCCAAATAACGATACTTCAAACGGGTTTCTTCACCAATCTTACAACCATCAGTTTCTACCTCAAACGGCAGATCAGCGGATTTGGCCAAAATTTTAACTTCCTCTGCTTGAATTTCCACTTTACCGGTGGCCAAATGGGGATTAACCAGCTTTTCCGGCCGGGCCGCCACCACACCAAAAATCTCCACTACATCCTCAACCCGCAACTCGCCCAGTTTTTGATCACCAACAACCTGAACCAGTCCGGAACGATCACGCACGTCAAGAAAAACCAATTTACCATGATCGCGCCGGGTATTCACCCAGCCGCAAAGTCGTACTTTTTGACCAACTTTTTGAATACTTTCTCTAACTAATGTTCTTTCCATCCTACTTTGCCTTTCTTGTCTTTCTGGCTTCCGGCTCACGAAAAAGCGAGAACATCAAATAAAACCCAATAAAAGCAACTATTAAAGAAAAGGCCGCAAAAGTTATTTGACTTGGCATTTTATTTCCCCCTGATTAAAAAATAAATCGCTATTAACAAAACACCGCCTAATGTTCACTTCTTCCTGTTAATTTTAACATATCAATCGCCTTTCAAACAATCTCCATTATTGATTTGGCAGGGCCTTTTTGAGCAACAATAATCAAAGCATGAAAATTTTGATAAACAACCAAATCTTTAGGCAAATTTCTTTCAAAGAAACTCTGTAGTTTTAAGTAATCTTTTTCGTCCGTCAATTTTTCTTTGACTACCCACCGTCGCGTGTATTCGTCAATAATAAAAACCGGTTTATCCAAAGCGTAAAGTAAGATTGTATCGGCTGTCTCTGGCCCAATCCCTTTCAAATTTAAAAGTCTTTTTCTAAGATTGACCGCTTTCTCTTCTAGCAACTTCTCAATTCCGCCGTTTTCCAAAATAAAACAGCTCAAATCGTAGAGACGGCAAGGTTTAACGGAGTAAAAACCCGCTGGCCGACACAGGGCAGTCAAATGATCAAGATTTTTTAACCCGGCAATTTTCTTAAGTGAGAGGAGACTCGTCTTTTTAAGGTTTTTAAGTGCCAAATTGGCGTTGTGCCAACTGGTTCGTTGCACCAAAATCATGCCGATAATAATCTTTTCCCGTTCAGCAGGTGATTTCTTTTTGGCGCACCATTGCGGCCAATACCTCACTCCCTCACCATACTCTTGCAAAAGTTGTTGATAACAATCAAATAACATATCCTTTGTTATCATGTTTTAAAACATGATAACATCAACAAAAGCTTATTAATCACTCCCAACACTTTATTAATCTGGTCCTTACTCCAACAAATCTCGATTTCCAAACCGGGAACTCCTAATCTATCCAATTCTTCAGACAAGGTCAACTGCTGATCGTTTTTAAAATTTTTCAAAATAGCCAATTTTAAACACTCCGGATATTTTTTTCTAAAAACCTTGTTAGGTAAAAATTCGATTAGCTCTGGATAATCAGGTCTTCTTTCGTGAAAGTCCAACACAGTCTTAATATTATTAAGTTTAATCACCTCTAACGCCTTTTTTCTAAACAACGAGTTTTTGTACCAATTCGGATCTTTTTGAATAAAATTCGTTATCATGCCCCAGTACTCTTTTTCTATACAAATTTTTTTAACAATTTCTCCGGTATTCGACTCAGGCAACTTAAGTTTTCCTTGTCTTATTGTTAATGAATTATGCTGAGCAACTAACAAAATATTTTTCTTTCCTTCTATTGTCTGCCAAGGATACTTTCTCTGCGGCGTCATTAAATGTTGAGGCGTCAGAATTTCTTTGATCCTCTCTGACAAAAAACCTCCTCCTTGATAATGTAAAACTTGTAAACCGACCCTTTGGGCTCCTAAAATATTTTCTTGTTTATCATCGACAAAAAGAACTTCCGAGAGCTTTTCTTTTATCGTTTCGATCAGTTTTTTATAGAACTCCGGATTTGGTTTAGCTACACCAGTGTTAGAAGAACTAAAAAAATAATCAAAATTTTGAGCAATCGGCTGGTGTTTAAACCAACCTTGATCAATTCGAGAGATATGATTAGTCGCGGTAGCAAACTTAAATTTAGGTATTTTCGTAAACAAATCTGGCTCTCTAATTGTATAGCGTTTGGTCGCAATGCTATCGATTAAAATGTTTATTTCTTCAATTGGTAAATCTGTTTTTTGTCGTGCCCAAATATAATAATCTTGATCATTATTGATCAGGCCAAATTTACTCTCCAATAAGATCTCTACTGGAGTCAGCGGTACATCATTTTCCTGAACAATCACCCCCATCAAATCAAAAGCAATCGCTTTTATTTTTGGCATCTTATATCTTTAATTTTTAATTGTAATTTTTTTGAGCCATTCCAGTCGTTAATGGTCAAATTATAAGCGACGTCAATTATCGAACCAATCGAAAGCGAGCCAAAAGCGACGACCAAATTAAAGCCGATTGCTTCCAAAACAATTTTCGATTGTGGTTCGCGCAAGATTAATTTGAGGTGTTGATGATTGGCTCCCAAGAGCCGTTTTTCCACCACCTCCACTCCCGTGGTCGCCAAAACCGGCTGGCGATTCCCTTCGCCAAACGGCTCCAGCTTCTGCAATTCTTCAAAAACCGGTCGATTCAATTGATTGAACCGCGCCTCTGCCTCAATTCTTAAAACCTTTTCCGACTTCCCCGCCGGCAATTTTTCCGCGGCCAAAGCCTGCAAACGGGTTTTCAACATCTCGATTTTGGCCGTCTCGACGGTAAAACCGGCCGCCAGAGGGTGACCGCCATGAGACCCCAGCAAGTCAGCACAACTCCTGATGGCCTCAACCAGATTGAAACCCTCAATTGACCGCGCCGAAGCCTTGGAAAATACCTCGCCCCTGGCCAACACCACTGCCGGTCGGCCAAACTCTTCCATTAGTTTGCCCGCCGCCAAACCAATCACCCCCTCGTGATAAGACTCGTGTTCGATAAAAATTAACGACTCCTTGCCGTCACCAGCCAGCCACAATTCTCGGGCATGGAGAGCCGCTTGCGTCATTAAATTTTGGCGTTCGCGGTTATTTTGGTCGATTTTTTGGGCCAATAATTTCGCTCTTTTTTGATCTCGAGTACACAACAATCTTAATGAGTCAAGAGGGTCCGCCAATCGTCCTGACGAATTTAACCGCGGCCCGAGAACAAAACCCACTTCGTAACTAGTCAAATCACTTTGATCTATTCCCGCCAACTGAAATAAGGCGACCAAGCCGGATCGAGAATCGCGTTTTAATTCTTCCAAGCCAAATTTAACAAGGGCGCGATTGGGACCAAACAAAGGCATTAAATCGGTTACAGTGCCAATAGCAGCCAAACCCAGATGGCTCCGATCGCTGTCTCCTAATTTTTGGGCCAAAAACCAAGCCACCCCCGCACCGCAAAGTTTGGTGGTATGGATAATCGCACTAGCAAGAGGCTTTTTTTTGCCCGGCAGATGGTGATCGGTGATAACCAAATCTACACCCAACTTGTAAGCTGTTTTGGCGGCTTGATATTGGACAATCCCCTGATCAACGGTAACAATCAACTTAACTTCTGCTTCAGCGAATTCCCTGATCTTCTCTTCTTGCAAGCCATAACCTTCTTCTCTTTTGGGAACAAAAGGCAGGACATCTAAGCCCATATTACGCAGGGCTTCCCACAAAATCGCCGTCGCGCACACTCCGTCAGCGTCATAGTCACCATAGACAATCGCTTTTTCTTTGCGACTTGCTGCCTGTTTAATTCTCTTGATCGCCTTGTCAACTTCTTTTTTATCAATCTCTAAATCTTTTTCTGTCAACTTAAGCGGTGGGGGTGGATTCAAAAATTCTTCCCTCGCTCTTTTTGTTTTCAATCCTCGATTAATTAGAACCTGATCAAGTAAATTCCGTTTAGACTTGAGTGACAAAATTCGCCAACGCATATTACGAGTATTGTATAATAAACTTATGGCAATTACTTGGCCCGCTTTTGTTCAAAAAATTTTACAAACTTTTACTCAAAACCATTATCAAATTTATATCGTTGGCGGGGTCGTACGCGACCTGCTCTTGAAACGCCCGGCAAGCGATTGGGATTTTACGACCAACGCCAAGCCGGAAGAAATTCTGACTCTTTTTCCTGACGCCTTTTACGATAATCGCTTTGGTACTGTCGGCCTGGCAAACAACGACGATCCCGTCTATGAAATTACTACCTTTCGCCGCGATTTTAACTACGCTGATCATCGCCGGCCGGAAAAGGTGGAATGGGGAAAAAAATTAGAAGATGATTTGGCCCGACGCGACTTTACCATCAACGCTCTTGCTTTAGACCCTAAAGGTCAACTAATCGACTTGTTCAACGGCCAAGAAGATTTAAAAAACAAACTGGTTCGGGCCGTGGGCAACCCGGACCAGCGTTTTCAAGAGGATGCCCTAAGATTGATGCGGGCAGTCAGAATCGCCACTCAACTGGATTTTGTCATTGAGAAAAAAACTTTTGCTTCAATTCAAAAAAACGCTTCGCTGTTGGATTTTGTCAGCGCCGAACGCATCCGAGACGAACTGCTTAAACTTGTGGCTTCACCTGGCGCGGCGGCGGGCTACCGAATATTACAGGAGAGCCGACTGACCAAAAAAATTTTGCCGGAAGTAGAAGCTGGTTTTGCCATTGACCAAAAAAGCCCTAATCGCCATCATATTGATGATGTGGGCACCCACAGTCTGAAATCACTGGAGTTCAGTCAATCGAACGATCCCATCGTTAAGCTGGCAACCTTGATTCACGACGTGGGGAAAGTACCAACCCAAAAATTGATTGGAGAAACAATCACTTTCTATAACCATGAAGTTGTCGGCGGCCGCATGGCCCGAAAAATTGCTTGCCGCCTCAAGCTCTCCCGGCAGGATAGTGAAAAACTTTATCGCTTAGTTCGCTGGCATTTGTTTACCGTTGATGAGCGTCAAACCGATAAAGCTATTCGCCGCTTTATTCGCCATGTCGGTCCGGAAAACCTCAAGGATATTCTCCACGTAAGGCTTGCTGACCGGCTGGGCAGTGGCGCCAAAATCACCAGCTGGCGGCTGGAAAGGTTTAAACAGCGTTTAATTGAAGTTCAAAAACAGCCTTTTGCCATTACTGATCTGAAAATCAACGGCCATGACGTGATAAAAATATTGAAAATTCAACCCGGACCCTTGATTGGTAAAATACTTGCCGCGATTTTTGAGGAAGTCGAAAATGATCCGACCCTCAATACTCGCGATTACTTGCTCAAACAAATCCCGCTTGTGGCCAGTCGGCTAAAGTAAAACTTTCCCCATGACCGGGAAGAACCAAAATGTCTTTGGGTAATTCTAAAAATTTAGCGGTTGCCTGTCGGGTCACATACGTCCCCACGCCGTCAGCAAACAAAATATCACCCGAAAAAATAATCTTCTCTTTTTGCCCATAAAAACCCACACTGCCGGGCGAGTGCTCGCCAAAATAAACAACCTTGAAACTCTCAACCTTTTGATTTTCTTTTAGAAACCCGTCGGGCTTGATTTGTTTATAACGAAAAACGAAGGGTAAATCATCTTGATGAATCAAAAAGGGGATCCGATAAGCCAATTTGAGTTCGGTGGCCGCCAGAATATGATCATAGTGACCGTGAGTGGCCAAAATAATTTTTGGGACCAAGCCCGCATCCCGGATCGTATTTTCGAGATACTCCGCATCGTCCCCCGGATCAATGATAATCGCCTGTTTATCTTCTCCCCAAACTAAATAGCAATTGGTCTGCAACTGCCCGACAACTAACTTCTGAATTTCCATTTTTGCCAGACAACCAATAGCGGCACGGCGGTAAAAGTGGAAGAATAAGTGCCGGAGATAGTTCCGATTAATAAAGCCAAAACAAACCACTTAATAGTCTCTCCGCCCAGTAAAAACAAAGCAACCAGCATAAAAATAATCGTTAACGAGTTATTCAGCGATCGAGATAAAGTTTCGGTTACTGCTTTATTAGCCAAAGATTCAAAATCAACCCCGGGACTCAATTTAGCGGATTCTCTAATCCGATCATAAACCACCACCGTGTCGTGCACCGAAAACGACAAAACAGTTAACATCGCCGTCACAAAAAGCGTATCCACTTCCACTTTTCCAAAATGCCCCAAAATCGAAAATATACCCAATAGCACCAAACTATCGTGAAACATCGCCAAAATCGCGCAAATTCCAAATCGCACTTCTTTAAATTGCCGCGTCACATAAAACAAAATAAAACCGGCCGCCAACACCACCCCGATCAGTGTTTTTACCAACAACTCCCTGCCCAGAATCGGCCCTACCGTCTCCTGGCGTACCTCCTCCAGTTTCTGTCCCAACCCTCCCTCCAGTATTCTCTTTATTTCAACCGCCCCGTCTTTATCCATCGTGGCCAGACGCAACAAAACCGTTTTATTCCCCGTCAACTGGATTGACTTAATCTCAAAACTTTTCAACTTCTCCCCAACCTCATCCGCTTCTACCGCTTCTTCCAGCCGATATTCCAGCAAACTCCCTCCGGCAAAATCAACCGCCGGGCGCAAACCGAAACAAAGCAGAGAAATAAGACCGGGAACAATAACCAGACCGGAAAGCAAGAAATACAGCCACTTAAAACGCATCCATCTCATTTTTTTCCGCCTTTCACAAACACCCGCAAAATTGTCCTCGTCACCACTATTCCCGTAAACAAACTCAATAACACCCCCATCAACAGCGTCAAAGCAAAGCCTCTCACCATGCCTGAAGTGTTCAAAAAGTTCCAGCTAAAAGGATTCAAAAGAACCAACGAGGTGATAATGGTACACACATTCGCATCCCGAATCGAGTCCCAAGCACGGCCAAAACCCAATTCCATCGCCAGTTTCTTTTCTCTACCCGCTCGCACCTCCTCCTTCATCCGTTCAAAGATCAGAATATTCGCATCTACCGCCATGCCTACCGACAATAAAAAACCGGCAATTCCCGGCAAAGTCAAGGTAATGGGCACCAGCTTATAAATCGCCAGTGTCAACAAGCCGTAAATCACCAAGCCCACATCCGCCAATATCCCCAAACCACCGTAATAAGCCGCCATAAAAAAAGCCACCATCCCCAAACCAATCAAGCCGGCGCGAATACTTTTAGCCACCGACTCCTCTCCCAAGCTAGCGCCAACCGTACGCTGTTCCATCACTTTGATCGGCACCGGCAAAGCGCCGGCGTTCAACTGCACGGCTAATTTCTTGGCACTCTCAGTAGTAAAATCCCCGTTAATTACCGCCTCTCCCGCCGTGATTGCCTCTTCTACTCTTGGAATTGTCAACGCTTCATCGTCCAAAAAAATCGCCACCGGTTGACCCACGTTTCGCTCGGTAATCTCCGCAAACTTCTTCGCTCCATCGCCGGTAAACCGCAAGCCAACTACCGGTTTGCCCGTATTATTATCGAACTGCACCTGCGACTTCTCCAAGTCTTTACCCGTCAAATCCGTAGGCTTAAAGCCCGCCGAGGGCGAAGCGGGATCGGCATACTCCCAAAAACGCAATTGGGCCGTTTGGCCAATCATCTCAATTGCTTGATCCACTTCCTTCACGCCCGGCAGTTCTACAATCAAACGATAATTCTCTCCGGCTCTCGAAGTTTGGACGTTAACTTCACTTAAACCAAACAAATTCACTCTCCGGGAAATGTTTTCTCGGGCCGATTCCAAAGCCGTTTGGCGATCTTTTTCCGCCACTTCCTGCATTTGCGCCTCAAAAACCAAATGCGTCCCGCCGGCCAAATCAATCCCTTTCTTTATCTCCAGATCCCGATTAAAACTCCACTTTCCTAAATTAAAACTCAAGGCTGGTCGGGCCGGCAGATCAATATAAGCGGCTACCACCGTCAAAGCAATAATAAACACAAGTAGGTTTCTCCGCATCAACCAATCATCTCCTCTTCGTCACCAATCACAATCACCCGCGAACCACCCAATATTCCCGTTAAAAAAGGATCGTGCCGCTTTTTTCGGAACTCAAATTCATCCCGACTCATCACGCTGTAGTTAATTTCCCTTCCAATCTGCTCCTCCGCTCTTTTTACCAATTTCGCCAACTGGCTCAAATCAACCTCACCCACTAACAACAAATCGACACTGTCCGATTTGACGGCCAACCGCCTAACAAAGCGTCCTGACAGCAAAGCAAATTTGACTTTGCCAATCTTATTCCGCAATTTATAGATCTCTCCTCCCAGTCCCACTGACTTGTGGACAATTGACAATAAGTCACTGAACAGCGGATAATTTTTGTTAAAACCGTAGTATACTCGATTCCCCCGCTTCTCTTTTGCAATCATTCCCGCTTTTTCCAGACGCTCCAGCTCCCGGCGGACCGCGTTTATCTCCTCCTTCACCCACCGCACGAGCTGGCGCACATAAAAAATTTCCGTCGGAGCTTCCAGAAAAGCCTGTAACAACTTTATTCGAACACGGGAAATTACGATATCTTCCAGCATATTTTTTAATACTTCACTTCCCGACCCGTCGCTACTACTTCAATCCATATTGGCCCTCGATTAAAAACGATCTCTTTGCCTTTGACATCAGTAAAAATGGTTCTGTCCGCTCTTTTGGCTTTTTGCCAACTAACCTCTACTCCCTGACCATCCTGAAAAACCAGAGCTTTGCCCTTGCCGGTTGTTCCATAAAGCATATGTTTCAGTTCATCAATTGGCCCCTTTTCCTGCATAAACACCACCACTACATTTTTCGCCTCGAGCTGCACGTCATTATTTAAATCTTTGTGCGGCTGACCACCGTTAAACCGCCGATAAACATTATTGCTTTTGTCATACTGCCACTCCACCAGATAATCGGCGTAATCACCCATAAAACCAAGGGTAATTTTAGCTACTCCCCCCCGTTTATCCTCCGGTGCCTCGTCTTTGAACTCCCAACCGACAAAATTTTTATCCCAGCGATTGCCTTTATCGTCCACGGCTTCTAAACCACGCTTCTCCGCCACCTCCCACAATTTCTCGGTGTTTGAATACATCGTATGTTCGGTTGCCACCTCATGTCCCAAGCGCTCATAATCCCGCCAAAAAACCGGAAAACCCAAAGAAAATTGATTCATATCATTTCTTTTCGCCAACCAGCCGTAATCACCGATTTGGCCTAAGGCATTCGCCGGGCCGGGTAAATTTGCCCCCCCCACATGGGCATACAAAGGATAGTCGCCGTACTCCGAAGCCCAGTCGACAAAATAAGTTCGCGCCGACCGTACCGGCCCAATAATTACTTCACCGGCGGCAACCCCGCAATAATAAACGGCTAGAAAACGAGTAATTCCCCCTTCAGCCACCGCCTCATAAATCACATCCGCTGCCGACAAACCAGACTGCGGCCGCGAATCCTGATGATTTTCAATCATCACCGTCAACGGCCGGCGTCCCTCCCAAATCTTTTTCTCCGCCTCGGTAAACATTCCCCCATTTATCGGACAAACAGCCGTTTTTGGAGCCGACGTATCAATCCTCAAAGCGCCCTTGCCCACTATCGGCAACTTTAAACCAGTCTTAAGGCCTTCTGCCGACGGTGTGTTCAGATAGCGGAAAACGGCCCAGCTTGAACCGGCAGAAACCAAATACAGCACCATCCCTCCCAGAATTACCCCCAACAGCCTATTTTTCATTTTTCCCCTTTCCCGATTTTTTAGCTATCTTAATCGCCTTTTTTTCTTCTTCGGACAACTCGTGTGTCACCGACTTGCCGGCCGCGATTTGCTTGGCGTAAAGACGGGTTGACTCTCGATGGTGCAAACTGGTAATCACCACTCCATTGTCGGTCCCATCCATCAACGCCAAACTGAAACTTTGATCGCCGCCCGTTCCCGAAAACGGGTTGAACCTTACCAAGCCAATTTTTTGCAAATTAAGAGTTAAATTTCTCTCCAAAACTCCCACCAGTTGGTTCAAATCAACCATTAGCTTGAGATTTTCCGAAGAAAAATTCTTCATCAATCTTCGAAACCTCCCCCACAACCAAAAAAAACCGACCGTTACTCCCAGCAACCAAGCTCCCAAAATACCGTCTAAAATTACCGCGGCCATATTTCTTGATTTTAGGCGTTGAGCGTGGTATTGTCAACTCATGGCTGGAAGAAAAAAAACCAGAGAGCAAAAAAAAATTGCCCGACTGAAAAGGCAGTTAAACCAGTCACCAACTACTCGTCAAGAGGCAATTTCTCCTTCTCTTCACCCCACCTCTCCGCCACTAGAACCAACTGCTAAAAAACCCATCCCTATGGCCATTTCTTACAATCCGAAGCTAATCAAAAAAGATCTTTTGAAAACTTTGGTTTTGTCTTTGGTAATTATTATTTCAGAAGTAGTGTTATACTCAAGGCTAAAATAGCGTCCTTGGGACAAGTCGAAAGGAGGTGAAAGCCAATGCCCGTTAAATTTTATTGCGTCAAGTGCCGCAAACCACAGGAAACTAGCTCTTATGACTCGGTTACCATGAAAAATGGTAAACCGGCCAAAAAAGGCAAGTGTCCGGTTTGTGGGACAACCATGTTCAAAATTGGTTAATTTTGTCTACTTAAAAAACCCTCCCAAAACTCGTTTTTGAGGGGGTTTTTGTGTTATAATCGCCTATCCGGAAAACCGGACAATCACCCCCTACCAGACGGTAGGGGGAGGAAAGTCCAGACTGCTGAAGACAGGGTGGTCGCCGCAAGACGACATTCCAAACGCCTGGTCGTTTGGGACTAGATAGGGCCACAGAGACGAGCCCCCGCCTTGGGCGGGGGGTGAAACGAGGCAACCCTCCCCGCAGCAACCTCCGACCGGAACAATACGGATGTCTTCCCGTGTTCCTACGCCCGAGGGCAATAGATTGATGATTGTCTAAAACAGAATCTGGCTTACGGGTTTTCCGGAAAGATTGAGGGGAAAAACTCGACCAAAACGCTTTGAATCACTAAAAGCACCGGGATGGCCAAAACCGCTCCCGCGATTCCGCCAATCTCAAATCCCGCCGCCAAGGCAAAAATGGTTATCAACGGATTAACTCCCACCTCCCGCCGCATTACCTGCGGAGTCACGAAACTATTTTCCAGCTGATGAATCAAAAAGTACAAAGCTACGGTCGCCACCCCGATTATCGGTGAAATCGCCAAACCCGCCAGCACCGCCGGAATTCCCGAAATAATCGGGCCAATGTTAGGAACGATCTCCAGCAAGCCCGCCAGGAGCGCCAAGGGCAAGGCAAAATCAATCCCCAAAAGCAACAAGCCAACGTAACTCATCACCCCGATAATTAGCATCAGTGTCAACTCGGCCCTCACCCAACCACCTAAGCGTTTTTCCACTTGATTCATCAGACTCCTAGCCCTAACCGCCTTTGCCTTACCGAAAGCCGCCAAAAGATAGCGATCCAGCTTCTTGCGCTCGATTAAAAGATAAAAAGTTGTCACCGCCAAAAAGAAAAAACCAATCACATTACTAAAAACTCCCACGATTATTTTGAAAACATTTGCCGGAATCGAACCCAGTTGGTTAATTTGTGAATTCACCATTTCCGGATCAATCTCTCCCAACCCAAGCATTCGAATATAATCCGGAAAGCGGAAAATAAACCGAGTTGTCTGATCAACCAACGAAGGCAGAATGCTTGCGACACTGAAACCGATCAAACCCATAATCAGAAAATAAATTAAAATTATAGCCAGTGACCTAGGCACCCGCCGTCCTTCCAGCTTGTCCACCCAAGGATTAATCGCCGACATCAACACAAAAGCGACAAAAAAAACTGTCAGGATCTGCCGCATTTGATACAAAAAATACAAGGCCAGCAAAAACAAAACGGTAAAAATTATCGACCGGCGAGAAATTTCGATTTTTTTAGACATAACTTGAGCTTATTTTCCCATTCATCAAGGCTAATGTCAAGCCAAATAACACGCTTGTCTTTTTTAAACCACGTCATCTGTCGCCGCGCATATTCTTTTTCGGCCCTTTTCCATTCGGCAATTGCCGCTTCTTGACTTTGCCGCTCTTCAAAAAAAGCCTGCCATTGTTGATACCCCAAAGTCACTCCCATTACGGAATTCCTCCAATTATAACCCTTCACCAATAAACCCCTGATCTCCTTCTCCATTCCTTCTTTTACCCGATCATCGACCCTCTTCTCAATTCTTTTAAATAAAATTTCCTTCGGTGCCTTCAGCCCGATCATCAGTAAAGAATCAATTTTTAATTTTTTGGTCTTCCAATCCGCCTTTGGCGAAAAATTTTTAATAATTTCAATCTTTCTTATCAAACGACGGGGATTATTTTGATCCGACTGGTTCATTTGATTAAACCCTTGAACCATGAGACTTTTTAACTTGTCTTGTAATTCAATCACCGATAATTTTTCTAATTCTCTTCTCAATTCCCAATCCGGTTCTACCCCAAGCGACTCGACGCCCTCAACTAACGCTTTAATATAAAATCCCGTCCCGCCCACCACAATCGGCAGTTTTTTTCTTTGCCAAATATCTTCAATCACCGGCCGAGTCAATCGAACATAATCGGCCACATTAAATTGATCTTTGGGACCGGCCACATCATACAGCCATACTTTTTTACCCTCTTTGCCGGTACCAATGTTTAAATATCGATAAACTTGTCTTGAATCGGCAGAGATCAGCTCACCATTTAATTGTTTGGCCAGTCGAAGTGCCAAGGATGTTTTCCCAACCGCCGTTGGTCCGCAAACAACCAGTACTTTATGCATAGAAATTCAAATTTGGCAATCTATCCAAGCCATTAATATCGTTAACCAAGCCATTTCGTTGAGCCTGATACCAAGCGCAAACTCCAATCATGGCCGCATTATCGGTAAATGTTTTTTCCGTATAGGGCGTAAAAATTGGCAGATTAAATCTTCTGGCCACTCGCCGCGCCTCTTTTCTTAACCGTAAATTATTAATTACCCCACCCCCCAAAACC
The DNA here is from genome assembly GCA_043822685.1 of Candidatus Shapirobacteria bacterium. Lineage (GTDB taxonomy): Bacteria > Patescibacteriota > Microgenomatia > PFEM01 > JBDRBL01 > JBDRBL01. The sequence continues at coordinate 8,909 of JBDRBL010000017.1, read as the reverse complement.
AACTGACGTGGTTTTATTAATAAAATCGCTTTTTCTAGTTTAATCGCCAGGGCCTGAACCACGCTTTTTTCAAATGAAGCGGCGAAATTACAATAAAAATTTTTATCTTTTCTATTTATTTTTCTTATTTTGTACAAACAAGCCGTTTTTAAACCGGAAAAACTAAAATTCAAATCTTGTGAATGAGCCATAGGAATTGGCAAATCATAAATCGACCGGCCTTTTTTGGCCAATTCGGAAATTACCGGCCCACCCGGATAACCTAAATTTAACATCTTAGCTACCTTGTCAAAAGCCTCGCCGGCGGCATCATCAACGGTTTCGCCCAACAACCGATAATCACCAAAACCCTTCATTAAAACCAATTGCGTGTGTCCACCGGAGACCAGCAAACCCAAAGTCGGAAAAAGATCTTTAACCCCACTGCCTCTGTTGTTCCGATTTCTGGCCCAAGGTGACAACAAGTGTCCTTCCATGTGATTGATGGCGATCAGGGGAAGATTTTGTTTTTGCGCCAATTCTTTCGCTGCCGCCACGCCCACTTCCAACGCCGGCGCTAAACCGGGACCAACAGTTACCGCCACCGCCTCAATCTTTGAAAATCGTTTTAACGCCAACTTTATCAACAACGGTAACCGCTCGCGATGCATTCTTTTGGCCAGCATGGGCACCACGCCGCCAAATTCCCGATGCGCCTCAATTTGCGTCGAAATATAATTAGCCAGAACTCGATTTTTATCGGTAACCGCCACCGCTGTTTCATCACACGAAGTATCAATGGCCAAAATGCGGTTGATTTTCATTTACCGGTATTATACTATCAATCTTGTGAATAACTGCATCTTTTGCCAAATCGCAACCAACCAAACCCCCCACTACCGACTTTACGAAGACGCTCATTTTTTTGCCATGCTTGATATTAGACCTCTCAATCCTGGCCATACTCTTATCATTCCTAAAACCCACTACTGTTGGGTTGACGACGTTCCTAATTTTGGCACCTACTTTGAATTCGCTAAAAAAATCGGCCAAGCCATCCACCAAGCTTTTAACCCCATCACCATCTATTATCTAACTCTTGGCTTTGATGTTCCTCACGCTCACATTCATTTAGTCCCACGTTTTGAAAATGATGGTCATGAAAATGAACGTCTGCCAAAAACTCCCAAAAATATCTCTCCGGAAGAAATGAGGGTGATACAAGAAAAAATCAAAGCTTGTATTTGATTTTTCTTGTATTCTCATTAACAATTTCAATTGTCACCCAAATGACTCTGACTATCCTCTCCTTCTCTATTTTTTCTAAAATCTCTTTGGCTTTTTGCAGCCACTCAATTGCCACCACATTACCCGATTGCAACATGGCTTCCAAGCCCAAATCAAGCAACTCCTCCCCTTTTTCCAGCCGCCAAGTATCCAAGTGAAACAATCTTCCCTTTTTGTGCTCATACTCTTTAATCAAAACAAAAGCAGGGGAATTGACATTGGCTTTAATCTCCAATCCCCGAGCCAAACCTTTCACAAATTGCGTTTTCCCTGCACCCAACTCCCCTTGCAAGGCAAAAATCAAACTACGATGATTCATATCATCAGAGTATTTTTGCAGAATTTTTTGAGCGATTTTTTTAGTTTCCTTTTCAGAGTTAGAAATAAAAACTTGGCTTTGTAAATCATCTATCTTTATCTCACCCTGGCGCAAAATTGCCAACTCGTTAACCGTCGTATCCACCACCGTAGAAGTTTCTCTCTCCGGCAACTCGCCCGCATCCAAAAACACATCAACTAATTTTTGTTTTTCCAAGCTGGTATATTTTTTAAAATCCGCCAGAGAGTAGGGATTTTTTCTACCTGATTGATTGGCCGAAGTCGCTATTATCGGCTTGGCTAACTTTTTAATTATTTTTAAAATCAATGAATAGCGGGGGATTCGGATCCCCAAATTTCCCGTCCCCGCCTCCAAAGCTCTTAGTGTTTTACCCCTGCTTTTAGATACCACCGTAAGCGGTCCGGGTAAAAAATTGGCATACAAATTTTGCGCAATCTCGTTAATGTGCACGTATCTGCCCGCCATTTTTTGATCAGCTACCGCCATCGAAATCGGTTTATCTCCCCGCTTGCTTTTAAAAGCTAAGATTTTTTCCACTGCCTTTTTGTTGGTAGCATCCACACCGATCCCATAACACGTCTCGGTCGGGTACACCACCACCCCACCCTTTTTCAGCGTCTCCACTGCTTCTCCGATTACTACCAATTCTGGCGCTTTTTTTAAGTCAATGATTTTCATAAACAACAACGGGTTTAGCGCGCTAAACCCCTACAGAAATTTACAATCCTCTAACCCAAAATCTCTGTTATCATGTTTTAAAACATGATAACATTACTTACTTAAATTCCTCCAGCAAATCTTGAAAATCAAAGGCCTTTTTCGGAGGCAATTGGGATTCGTAGGTGGGACGGGGATGACAATAAATAACCCCCGTAGGAATCTTGGGGTTATCCATAATTTCGTTTAGCGCCGATTTCTTATCGGCAAAAGACCTGTCTATTTTATAAACTCTTTCCCGATAATAATCATAAGTATTAACCGGATTAAAAGTGACGCAGGGCTGTAAAATATTAATTAAAGAAAAACCCGGGTGTTTTATACCTGAAACTATCACTTCATTTAATTGAATCGGGTCGCCGGCAAAGGCTTGAGCAACAAAACTGGCTCCCTGGCTAATCGCCAAAGCCAACGGCTCCAGCGGGGTTTCAATTAAACCATCCGGTGTTGATTTGGACTGGTAGCCTTGAGGCGAAGTCGGCGTTGCCTGCCCGGTGGTTAACCCATAAACCCGATTATCATGCACCAAAACAGTCAAATCAAAATTGCCCCGACAGGCTGATAACAGATGATTACCGCCCTCGCCATAAGCACCACCATCACCAACCACCACCACGACAGGTTTGTGTGGATCGGCTAAGCGCATACCAACCGCCGTCGGAATCGCCCGACCATGCAACGAGTGAAAACTGCCTTTGACCTGCAAAAAATCGCTCATATTGCCCGAACAGCCGATATCGTAAACCATGCCGAAATCACCCGGCTGCCATTTTAGCTGAACAAAGCTTTTTTTCAACGTCAGCCAGATGCCAAAGTTGCCGCAACCCGGACACCAAGTCGGTTTAAATCGAGTATTAAATTGCTTTTCCAACATAAGCCTCGATCTCCTCCGGATAAAATGGTCTTCCGTCATACTTTAATAATTTATTTTTTATTTCTATGCCAGTTTCCTGTCTAATCACTTGTCCCAACTGCGCCGTAGCGTTATTTTCGACTAAAACCAAATTTTCCGGCAACTTTAAATTTTTCGGAAACGGCCAGAGGTGAGTGAAGTGCAAATAGTTAATTGCTAATTGTTTATTGCTAATTGCTTCTAGGACTGGGCCTTTGGTACTACCCCAGCCAATCAGAGTTATTTTAGCTTTTGGGTCACCATACAACTGGGGCAATTCAACATCTTCCCTTAAATACTGATCCGTTTTTTCCAATCTTTTCCCCACTTGTTTTTTTCTCACTTCCGCATCCTCACTCGTATGACCATCATTGGTATGCTCGTAAGAATTTGCCCGATAAAAAGAATTTTTAATTTGTTGGTCTTCCAGTCCGCCTTTGGCGGAAATTTTTAATTTTTCTACTGTCTTGTGTGATTCGGACAAATATTTATCTAATAATAAAATCACCGACAGGCGATATTTTTGCGCCAGATAAAAAGCTTTTTGCGTCAAGTTAAAAGTTTCTTCAATATCACCCGGGGCCAAAACAATTTTCGGAAACTCGCCATGACCGGCGCGCATAGCCATCTGCAAATCACCCTGCTCCGTCCAAGTCGGCATGCCAGTGGCTGGCCCGGGGCGTTGAGAAATCAAAATCACCAAGGGCAATTCGGTAATTCCCGCCAGCGAGACGGCTTCAGTCATCAGGGCAAAACCGCCACCTGACGTCCCCACCATCGCTTTGGCACCGGCAAAGCTGGCTCCCAAGGCCTCGTTGATTACGCCAATTTCATCCTCGGCGTGGCGAACGATCATTCCGGTTTCAACTGATTTAACCGCCAAATAATGTAGAACTGAAGACGATGGCGTCATGGGATAAGAGGCATAAAAATCACTTTTGGCGGCAATGGCGCCCAAAGCAGCCGCTTCATTCCCGGTCATTACTAATAATTCTTTCTTATCAGATAGATTAATACAATAATTGGTGGTATATTTTTTCTTGGCATAATCAAAACCAGCCCGTGCTGCCTTTTGGTTATCAGTGATAACTTTTTCGCCTTTGATCTTAAAATTATCACTAATTTCTTCGAGCAACGGCTCAAGTGGCAAGCAAAAATAGGCAATTGAAGCACCAAGAGTAAAATTATTACTCATTATTACCGATAAACCTAATTGAGCAATAATTTTGTTCATCTCTTCAAAATCCGCCAAAATATTGCCATTGGGTTTAATTTCTGCTTGATGTCGAGTCAGTGTTTCTTGATTAAGAGCCACCAACAGATCAACCCCTTGCTCTTGCGCCCAAACAGGCTCACCGCCAAAATGCACGGACATCACGTTGTGGCCACCACGAATCAGTGAGGGGTATTCCGAGTAATCAAAAGCGTACAACCCCATCCGCGCCAAAGTCTTGGCAAAAATGAGACCGGTACTCATAATGCCAAAGCCCGCCTCCCCGCCAATTTTCCAAGTAAAGCTTTGCGTCATTCTCTTGATTTTACCCTATCATGCCGATTAATTAAATCATCCAAAATTTGCCAGCGGCGTTTTTTCTCTTTTTTGGGCACATCGTCAACTAACTTAGCCGCGGCCGTACCCCACCGAAGCGAGTATTGCGCCACATAGGCTTTGACAAAACCGACTTGTTCGACTAACTTAACCGTATTTTCAAATTGTTTCTCACTTTCGCCGGGAAAACCAACAATGATATCGGTGCCAATTTGAATTTCAGGAATTTTGGCGCGTATTTTTTTCACCAGTGCTAAGTAATCTTTGGCCGTATAACGCCGATTCATCCGGTGTAAAATTTCATCATCACCCGATTGCACCGGTAAGTGCAGATAGCGATCGATTTTGGGCAAACTCATTACTTCGATAATCTCATCCGTTAAATCCCACGGATTCGAGGTTAAAAAAGAAATTTTTTGAATTCCGGTAATTTCATGGATTTCCCCCAACAAATCAGCAAAACTCTTCCCACTACGATGATATGAATCATCATAGTAAGAGTTAACGTTCTGACCTAACAAAGTAATTTCCTCATAACCTCGTTTAGCCAACTCCTTAACTTCACAAACTATCTCCTCAAACGGCCGCGATTTTTCCCGTCCCCGCGCGTAGGGCACGACGCAATAGGTGCAAAAATTATCACAGCCGTTGGAAATGGGAACCAAAGCTAGTGTGTCCTCATTCGCCTTTGGCGAAAATCGTGAACCACCAAACAACTTTTCTAAAGGCGTAAACTCATCGACTACCGGCAATTTTTGCCGCAACACTTTCAGCGGCAACCTCAACATGCAACCAGTAAGAACAATTTTTAATTTTAAATTTTTAATTTTTAATTTGGAAAGATTATTGGCTAGTCCATACACTCGATCCTCCGCGCTTTGCCGAACCGAGCAGGTATTGATCACAACTTCATCCGCTTCCTCAAACTTTTTGGCTTTTTGCCAACCTCTTGCCTCATATCCACCCGCAATCCGCTCCGAATCCGCCGTGTTCATCTGGCAACCAAAAGTAACGATGAAGTATTTCATCGAGGTTTAATTTTTACGATGTTCGCCGCCAAAAACAATTGTTTCATTTCAGCCCCATCACCATATAACCATATTTTTCCACTTCTTCTTTGGGCCAGAAAGACAAGTCTTTAGTTTTGAGGACAAAGCCGATCGTCTTTTCAATTTTTCGGCCGGTGTAATCTTTGATTTGCGGATCCCACTCACGCAAAACTAACACATCGCCAACTTGACACGCAAAATCAGCCAACCGCAGATCAAAATTTTTCTCGCCACTTAAAACTTTCTCAAACAACTCCGGCCAGCATTTTTTCTCAATTTTCATCTTCTTTGTTATCATGTTTTAAAACATGATAACATTATTTTACTTTAAAATTTTCAATAATTTTTTCGCCGTGGGGACAAAATCAGCTCTTGAGCAAATTTCCGAATCCCCGGCTTGAATCTCCGACTACCACACATCACCACGCTTTTCATGTCTCTGATTTTACCACACTGTTAGCTACTGGCGCTGGAGTAGCGGCGCAAGGAATATTGCCAAAAATGATAGGCCAGAAAAGTAAATAGACCGCTAAAAGCCAAACTACCCGCAATTAACGGCAAGGTAAGTAAACCCATCAATCCCTTGGCCGGAATAGTAATCAAAATTACCACCGGCACGATAAAAGTGAGTAGATATCGAATCCAAGGCCGATAAATTTCGGTGGGAAAGCGCGCCATATTTTGCAAGTCCCGATAAATTAAAACCAAATGATCAATCTCGGTCGTCAACACCGCCACGCCCACGATAATCAAATTGATACCGGTAACCAAAATCATAGAGGAAAAAAGAAGCAGTAAAAAAAGCAAAACATTACCAATCACAAGTCCTTGAGAATTAAAAGCGTAATAAAAATAATAAAAAGTCAGCGGGATGAGCGTCACAAAATCCAAAATATCCGCCCAACCAAAAAGCGGCCGAAAAAATGAAGGCAAAGGCTTGAGTAAATCCAAATCATAATTGCCGGTGACAATTAAATTGCGAAATTGGTAAACGCCGCGAAAAAGACACTGAGTCAAAGTATCTACCAAAGTAAAGGTGAGAAAAAAGAGCACCACCTGCGAATGAGTGTAACCCAAAACTCCTCCCGCAGACTTTAAAACCGTAAGTAAAAAAACCAAAAAGAGCAAAAAACGAATAATCTTGGCCACCAAAAAACCGATCCCCGACCAGCCGGACAACAACTGGCTCTGCGCCGCCATCAAAGTCACCCGCCACCAGACTTTAAAAAGCCTAACCGCCATAGGCGCCATATTTTTTCATCCCCCGATGCCACATTAATTTGACAATGCCCCAAAAAGCGATCAGCCAAAAAACAGATAACACCAACGGTTTAATTAATTGAACTCCGGTAATCTTGCCCAGCCAAATTTGCAGTGGCACAAAAATCATCGACGGAAACGGCGTTAAATTAAAAACTGTCTGCAGCCAACGGGGCAAAACATCCAAGGGGAAAAAAGCGCCGGAAAAAAATTCCAAAAAGACCACGCCAAAGACAAAACGAATCGCCCAGATATCCTCGGTCCAGAAAGCCAGCAAAGATAAAAACAGACTCACCAGAAAAAACAAACTCACCGCTAAAACTAAACTTAGACCAAAAACTAAGCCTTGATTGAAAGTGGGAACAATGAGAGTAATGCCCAATAGTTTTAACACCAAGACAAACTCTAGTAAGGCCAAAGCGATATTAAGAAGTTTGTCGGCCACATCCCGAGAAAAAAAACACGCAAATAAATTAATCGGGATGGAAAGAAGTTTGTTGATATCGCCATTCCTGATCATGCCCGCTAGGTCAGCCGTGCGCGAACTCAAAACGACCCCGCGCATCAGACCGGTTAACAGCGCATAGGAAAGTAACTGATTTTTTTGATAACCCAGAAAATTCTCCCGCGTGGCTAAAATCGCTGCCCAAAAGAACACCTGCGTGGACATCAACACCAAATTACGGAAGCGCCACATGAGGAAATTTAACCGATAGGTGAAATATTCCTCGAGAGTAAGACGAACAACTTCAACATATTTACGCATAATCCTTGCCGGTGAACAGCTCACGGATGATCTCTTCAATTGGCGGCTCCTCAATATTTAAATCGGCCACCGGAAACTTTTGCAAAAGCTGCGCCGCCGCCAGCGGAGCCAGATCTCGCCGAACCTTAATTTCGGCCCGGGGAAAATTCAGTTTTTGCACCTCGCCGATTTCCTTTAAAGCTTCTCGCTCAACCGGTTTGGCAAAAGTGACCAAAAGCATCTTGTGATCAACAAATTTTTGGGTAATTTCCGTTAGCTTGCCATCAAAAACGGCCTTGCCCTTGTCAATAATAATCACCCGCTCGCACAATTCTTTAACATCGCCCATGTAATGCGAGGTCAAAATAATCGTGGCGTGATAGCGCTGATTGTATTCTTTGACAAAATCACGCAGTTTTTTTTGCGCCACCACGTCCAAACCGATCGTCGGCTCATCCAAAAATAAAACTTTGGGGGAGTGCAAAAGCGCCGCAATCAATTCACATTTCATTCTTTGACCCAACGACAATTTGCGCACCTGCACTTTGAGCACATCTTTGACTTCCAGCAATTCGACCAATTCGTCCAAAACTTTTTGAAAACGCTCCTTGGGCACCTCATAAATCTCCCGATTCAAAATAAACGTTTCCATTGGCGGCAGATCCCACCAGAGCTGATTTTTTTGGCCCATGACCAGAGAAAATTGTTTTTGAAAGGCGGCTTTGCGCTCCCACGGATTGTAACCCAGGACGGAGACTTCACCGCTGGTGGGATAGAGCAAGCCCGATAAACACTTCAAGGTGGTCGTTTTGCCGGCGCCGTTGGGGCCAATAAAACCGACCAGCTCGCCCTCGTTAATCGTAAAAGAAACATTATCCACCGCCTTGACATCTTCGTATTTGCGCTTGAATAACGACCGAATCGACCCCGCCAATCCCGGCTCCTTCTGATGGACCTGATAATATTTTTTGAGATGCTTGACTTCAATTATGGCCATGTTTTTAGTATACCACTTTTACGAGCTAGCAGAACTATAATGTTTTAGGCCCAGATTCCAAAATTTATGCGAGGCATACAAAAGTACCCCCGCC
>JBDRBL010000016.1:0-10489 GCA_043822685.1 Candidatus Shapirobacteria bacterium | reverse complement strand
CCGAAGGAGAAAGTTGTCCATGCCCACCCCAAAAACAGGCCTCGCTTCAATCAATTGAATCGCTATTTTATTCAACTCACTCCTTCTCGTCAGCGATTCTGGCATTAAAAGTAAAAAAGATGGTAAAAAATTTCTCGGTTTTATTGATTGAACTGCCCCTAAAACTAAAACGAGAATTCCCGCCAGCCAAACGGGACGGGAAACGGTTAGCACAATAGCGCTAACCGTTAACAGTAAATAGCTAATCGCCAACCGTCTAAACTTTTGCCAGAGAAAAGGAAGCGTTAAAATCAAGCCAACCAGCAAAAATCCCGCCAGAGAATTGGGGTGAGAGAAAGTAGCGTAAGGGCGTAAAAACAACTGACCGTTAAATTCTAATCTGGCTATCCCGGGCGTCGCGGCGGTAAAACTTCGTTCTCCGAACCACCAAAAAACTCCTCCCAAAGACGCTTGCTTAAGAAATTGACCGAGCGCCAGCAAAGAAGAATAGACGACAGGAAAGATCAGCGCATAGCGGCTAGCTTTTAACGTATAGTTATTTTTCGAAATATAGTAACCCAGAAAAAATAATTCTAAAATTTTTAAAAGTTTTAAAAACGCTACTGCTTGATTTTTTGCTAACAGACAACTGGTCATTACAAAAGCCAAGATCAAAAGACTGATCAAAAGTTTTGAGATTTGTCCCGCCACGGCGGGATTGAGCTTTGAGTTTTTGGAAGTAAAAAACAAAAACTAAAAAAATAATAAGATCTGTTACATATAGCGTCGGGGCTAAATAATCCTGTCGCAGGCCGTACAAATAGGCCCAGTCCGGCCACCAATGCCGTCCCAACTGCACCGGCAATAAAAGCAACAGTGAATAGAAAAATTTTTTATGCACCAATCTAGGCCTTAGGTTGAACTATCACTCGCCGCCAACTTCCTTCACCCTCCGACACGGTCTGCACCTTGGGGTGCTCCACTAGAGTCAAGTGCACCACCCTTCTCTCGTTTGCTGGCATTGGCGGCAAAGCACAAGCCTGACCGGTCGCTTCCACTTGTTTGACTGCCGTCAAAGCGATCTCTTTGACCGCTTCCTCCCGCCTTGCCCGGTAATTGCCGACATCCACCATAATTCTTACCCACTCGCCTGTTTGTCTCTGTACTATCTGTCCCAGCAACAATTGCACCGCGGCCAATGTCTCCCCGTGATGGCCAATCAAAATACCTGAATCCTCCGTTTCGATTTTTACCTCAAAGCCTTCTTCTTTTTCCGTCACCACCACTTGATTACCAATCCCCAGCAAAGCTAAAATCTCTTCTATTTTTGTTTTTATTACCGCTGCTTTTTCCATCATCTCTTTCTAATCAAATACTGCTGCCCCATTTGGAACGCCGAAAAGACAAACCAATAAAGTACCAGTCCCGAGGGAAAAGTAAAACCGATAAAAATTGTCATCAAAGGAAAAATATAAACCGACTGCGTCTGCATCGCTGTTGCCAAATCATCACTTTTTTCGGCTGTCTTTTCCGCTATCGCGGCCTGCTTGTCCGCTACCGGCATCATCATTTTTGCCGACAAAAACTGGACCGCCGCCGCTAAAACTAAAAACACCCCGGGCAGGGGAAAACTCAAGCCCGACAAACGAAACACATCCGGCTTCGCCAAATCCAAATATAAAAAACGGGTATTGATGACCGCTCCTTCCGCCAGCTTCAACGGCGCGTATAAAACTTCGTTCAGCCTTGTAACCATCTCCCCGTTGGCGTTCAAAACCCTGATAAAGGCCTGATAAAGGGCGATCAATACCACTAACTGCACAATTTGCGGCAAGCAGCCCGCCGCCGGATTAATCCCGTATTTTTTATAAAGCTCCAGTTGAGCCGCCGCCAGCGCCTTTTTGTCACCAGCGTACTGCTTCTTCAATTTATTCAACTCCGGCTGCAGCTCTTTCATCTTCGCCGCCGCCTTCAACGAAGGCAGTGTCAGAGGGATCATTACCGCCCGCAATGCCACGGTCAAAAAAATTATCGCCAAACCAAAATTGTGAAACAATAATTCATACAAAAAGATGAGGGCATTGACCAGTGGTTGATATAAAGCGGAATTCCAAAACAACACTAAAAGTTCTTTAATTCCCATTTTTATTTGTCATTTTGCATTTTAACTTTTTACTTTTTACCTTACCGGATCTTCTCCTCCTCTGTTCCAAGGATGACATCTGACGATCCGCCTTAACCCCTGCCAACTGCCAGAAATTATACCATATCTTTTGATTGCCTGATAAGTGTATTCCGAACAAGTCGGAGCAAAACGACAAACCGGACCAAAAAACAGGTATTTTTGATAAAAACGAATCAAATTCAAGATAAGTTTTTTAAACATCCTGCCATTTCTTTTTTAATTTCGTCAAACTCTTGGCCAAGCAAACTTTTTTTCACCAGAAAAATTATCCCCCAGCCCGGACCGATGTCCGGCAGAAGCGGCAAAATTGCGCCACTTAACTGCCGCCGCAGACGATTTCTTACCACCGCCCGCTTGTCTATTTTTTTAGAAATAATAAAGCCAAATTTGGGAGTCTCCGCGGCTGCTTTTTTTAAAAACAATGTTCCCCAAAAACGGCCAGAGACTAACTGGCCATGTCTCTTGACCTCGCTAAAGTCTTTTCTGGAAGTAAAACGATGAAATTTAGGAAGCATAGGAAAATTCAATCAGACCGTCAGTTTTTTTCGCCCTTGCGCCCGCCGCCTTTTCAACACCTTGCGGCCATTGTTGCTAGCGGCTCGCTTCAAAAAGCCATGCTTACGCCGTCTTTTAATTTTACTTGGCTTGTACGTCAATCTCGGCATGGAAAGAATTATAACAGATCAAAACAGATCTAGGAAGATGCAGGAACAAGGTCAATCGCAAACTTTCCCGCTTCGATCTGAGAAAAAAGATAAGATTGTTCCTTGCTCACTCCGCCGCGCAAACCTAAATGAAGCTGGTCTGCCGATCTCCAAAAAGCCCTACCTTCAACTTTTGGATCTCTAAAAACTTCCTCAAAATATTCGAACTTCCTTTTTCTTCCCCGTCCTGGAGTATCCCGAAACCACTCCTTCGCCCATCGCCAACTGGTAGTATACAAAAGAAAATCGCTTCAAATTTCAGCGCAAGCCCCATCTTTGTCCACATTTTCCCTCTTGACAAGTTGGGGAAAACTTCTTAAAAGTTACTTATGGACAGTAACAAAATTTGGCGGGCCGTTTTGGGCAACTTAAAAATCAATCTCTCTCCCGCCAGTTTCAACACTTGGTTCTCGCAAACGTTTATCGTTACCCGAAAAACCCTTGACACTGTTCGTCAAATCACCGAAATCGGCTGCCCCAGTCTCTTTATTCGCGATACCGTCGAAACTAAATATTACGGCCTGATCAAAGACGCCCTCGACCAGGTGACACAAAAAAAGAACGATCTTATCTTTCTCGTCAAGCAAAACGAAACGATTCAAAGCCACTCTGTCCCTCCTCTTTTTGCCGAAAAACCGCCCGAAGAGAAAAGCAATCTCGAGCCTTTTTTGCAGGAGCTTGGCCTCCGGCCCGATTTCAGTTTCGACACTTTTGCCGTCTCCGCCACCAATCAAATGGCTTTTGCCGCGGCAACGGCCGTCGCCGATTCGCCCAGCAAGGCTTACAATCCTCTCTTTCTCTATGGCGGCACCGGCGTGGGCAAAACTCATCTTATGCAGGCTATCGGTCTCAAGATTCTCCAAAAAAGCTCCAAAACTAAACTCCTGTACTGCACCGGCGAGGAGTTCACCAACGGAATTGTCCTCGCCATTAAACAAAAAAACACCAATGAATTTAAAGATCGCTATCGCTCCGTCAAGGTTTTATTAATCGACGACATTCAATTCATTGCCGGCCGGCATGCGGTTCAGGAAGAATTCTTTCACACTTTTAATGCCATCACCAAGTCCAGAGGCCAAATCGTGATGACCTCCGATCGCAAACCGGACGAAATAGATAAAATCGACGACCGCCTCCGCTCCCGTTTTGAGGGCGGCCTTACCATCGACATCCAAAAACCGGACTTCGAATTACGCGCCGCCATCCTCCTGATAAAAGCCCAGCAGAAAGGTCTGGAATTGCCTATGGCGGCAGCGCAACTCATCGCCGGCAATATCATCTCTATCAGAAGAATGGAAGGCTTTCTGGCCCGTCTAATCGGCGAGTCCAAGGTCAAAAATACTTCTCCTTTCGATCTCGATTTTATCAGCGCTCTTCTGGGTAAAACCCAAGAAGCCACCGTTAATCGCCCTTTTGTCCGCCCCCGCCAAATCATTAATGCCGTGGGCAATTTCTTCAGTCTTAAGCAGAGCGAACTTGCCGGCGAGCGTCGTCTGCAATCCGTCGTCCTGCCCCGGCAAATATTGATGTATCTGCTGCGTTCGGAACTGCGGCTTCAATATAAAGAAATCGGCCGGCTTCTGGGCGGCCGCGATCACACCACTATCATCCACGGCGTTGAAAAAATTACGCATAACTTATCCACTAACGAACAACTGCGTGTGGACATCGCGGGGATAAAAAAACACCTCTATGGATAATTCTTTTATCCTCTCCTCTTTTCCCCTTTTTGAAGCTATTTTTCCCCCTACTTGTCAACCGATAGCAAAAGCGAATTTTCGCCTCGTTCAATCTCTCTTGTCCACTTATCCACCGTTTCTACTACAACTACTAATTGATTAATACTACAAAAACGTTAAAATAAAAAAGATGAAACTTGTTGTTTTTCAAGAAAACCTGATCAAGGCTCTTACTCATGCCAGCCGCTCTGTTGCCAGTCGTCCTCAACTTCCCGTTTTGAGTCATCTTCTCTTAAAAACTGATCAAGGGCGCTTGCAAATTTCCGCAACTAATTTGGAAATCGGTCTTAATCTCTGGCTTGGGGCCAAAATCGAAAAAGAGGGGGCTTTAACTTTGCCTGCGCGTCTTTTTACCGAATTCGTTGCCTCTCTGCCAACCGCTTCTCTGGATCTGACTGCCAGCGAGAGTCGGCTTAGCGTTGTTTGCGGTTCGCATCGGGCTGATTTTGCCGGTCTTGCCGCCAGCGAATTTCCTGCTGTTCCTGTCGCCAAAAAGAAACCCCATCTTAACCTTACCCTTGATCAGTTGAATTTTCTGGCGGTCCAGGTTGTTTTTGCCTCTGCCACCGACGATTCCCGGCCGGTTCTCACCGGTCTTCTCTTGCGACCTGTAAAAGGCCATTTGCAAGCGGTGGCCACCGATGGTTACCGTCTCTCGATCAAAGATCTCGGACCTGCCGCTATTTCTCTGCCGGCCAAAGGCCTGCTGCTACCCTCTCGCTCTGTTTTGGAGGTGACAAAGATCTTTACCGGTCAAGGTGATCAAAAAATTGGCCTTTTTCTTGATTCCAATCAGCTTATCTTTGCCGGCGACGAAGCTGAAGTTGTTTCGCGTTTACTGGAGGGTGACTTTCCCGATTTTGAAAAAATTATTCCCTCTTCGGCCGCGACGACCATTACTTTTGATCGCCAGGAGATGTTGCGCTCTGTTCGCTTGAGTTCTATCTTTGCTCGGGATGCGGCGAATATTATCAAGTGCAAAGTGTCCCGCCACGGCGGGATCAAAATTTCAGCCAATGCTCAACAAGTGGGGAAGAGCGAATCAACAATGGCGGTCAAGATGACGGGGGAGGAAAACCAGATTGCTTTTAATTCTCATTATTTATTGGATTTTCTTAATTCAACCGACAAAGAAGAAATCTCTTTGGAAATGACGACACCTTTGGCTCCGGGCGTCTTTCGGCCGGTGGGGGATGCCAGTTATTTTCACCTCATCATGCCCGTGCGGGTACAGGAATAGGTTATTTGTATTGTATTTGATGCGTGGCTGGATCAATCCCGTGTGATCTGATCCATTCGATTACTTTTGGTTCAATCGTCTTTTGCTCGCCTTGCTGGATACTTATCTCCAAAGTGAGCGGTTCAACGTAATAGACGCTGAAGTTTTCAGTGTTGTAGGGAATCCACTCTAATAAGGGGAAATACTTTCGATTGGCCTCTTCGATTTGATAGGGAATATAAGGATCGGATTGCATTTGAATGGTGGCAAAAGTTGTTTGGGCCAGTACCTGCCCTTTTTGATTCTTGATCATTAGAGTGTAATTAGCATTGGCATGCAGAGGCTCTTGGTGATTGAAAATTAAGGTTTGCTGCTTGTTTTCAAGCGCGGCTTGACCATTAACGATCGGCTCAAAAATCAAAACGATTTCATTTTCGTCTGCCAGCGGCCGGTTAAAGTCGATCCTAAAAATTTGATCTAAGACTATTTCGCTGGTTTTGTCCTCCGGTGAAATATAGACCACTTTTAATTCCGGGACTTGATTTTTGTTCAGTAAAAAAAATTTTAAACCCCAAAAAGCGCCGGCGATCAGGGCCAAAGCAAAAATAAAAATAACGGTTTTCTTATCCATAATCTGTCATTTTGGCTTGTCCAGAATCTTCCTTATTTTACTTTAATTCCCTCGTCTCTGCCAGCCTAATAGATTACCGTAAATAGTTTGGTCAATACCTTGACTGGTGATCGCGATGGATTCAATTTTCACTTCGCCAGTCAAACCGTCAGCTTGAACCGTTTTGATTTTGACAATTCGCTCGCCGCTGCGTTCAATGTCGGTAATCATGGCCATATGGCCGCCAAATTGATTACTCCAGATCATAATATCTCCCAGTTGAAAATTTTGGGCATCGATGGCTTGAATTTGTTTGTAATTATTAATTTCTTTCCAATGATCCTGCGCATTTAATTTTTGGTTTTGGATGGTGCCACCGGACCCCGCTTCGACGGCATAAATTAAACCGACGCATTGAAGATTATCATAAATTCTCAAATTAACCGATCTTTCCAGCTCGTTAATGGCCGCGGCCGGAATTTGGTTTTGCTGCAGACAGGCCTTAATTGCGGAAAAATTTTGGTAAGTCACTCTCGTAATCCCGCAGTTTTGCAACGCCGCAATTAATTTATTGCCCAACTCGGCGGCCTGTTCCGAGCCGCCGTTGATAATCAAACGGGCGGTGGCCAGACATTGCGCCGGGACATTGGTTAGCTCTGGATTGATTCTCCGTTCCGGCACGGCAATTTGAGAGGGGTCGCACAAAGGCTGTCCTTGGGGGTCAAATCCCTGAAGCGTGCAGGTATGTACTTCTTGGTTGTATGCCGCTTCGGCGGCCAAATATTCGTTTTCAAGTTGAACCATTTGATCGTCCAACTGCTGGCGGCACGCCTCGTCCGGACAAGCCTCTTTGGCTTTTTCCAGAGCTTCTTCCAGCGGCCGGCCGACCAGCACTTCTTTAACTGCCTTGCCATTGATAATAATGTCGTTATCGATTTGGCCGCTTTTGTAACTCTTGTCCACTGTTAATTCGTAAACAATTTGGGACGGCAAAGTGGTGGCGTCAGCATACTGCCAATTGACCTTTTTAACTCCGCCCCCACCACCAATTGCGATTAAATCAGTTCCGATTGTTCCTCCGACTTGTTTAGCAAAGGCCTCAATGCTGGCGACATCAATAGTTTTTGATATTATCGGAGGGATACCGTAACTTGCTTGGTAGGAAATTTTGTCCTCGACGGTGATGTTTTTAATGCCGGCAATTTTTTGATCGATGCCTACGGTATAGCGCAAAATATCCCCGGCCCCGGCCTTATTTTTTATCTTTGTCCGGTCTTTGCCATCCAGTATTTGGACACTTTTGCTGATATCAAAACACTCCGATTGCTCGGGGGCGGTGAGCTTTTGGATTTCTTTAACAAAAGCACTGCCGGTGATGATCACGACAGTGATGGTTAATATCGCCACCGCGCCAATGGCGATCAATATCGCTCCGCTTCCTATCGCGGCGATTCCGCCCAAAGCCGAAGTAATAAAAGCAGGAATGATTGGACCTAGATTTGCCCCGAGTAATCCCAGAATAAATCCACCAAAGAACCTTACCCCGGCGATTCCCAGCACAATGTAGCCGTAACCGGCTGTCCACCAAACAGCGAAAGCCTGACCGAACGGCACTCCGGCCAAAATATTAGCGATTAAAGGAATGAAAGGTATTCCGGTAAAAACGAAGCCCAATGTTCCGCCAAAAAACCTACCAATGGCCCCGAGAACCTTGCTTAAAAGCCCGCCGAGAACCTTGCTTAAAAGCCCGCCGATTCTGCCCAAAAATCCAAGTTTGGCTAAAAATGGTCCTAATCTTGCTACCGCTCCGCCAAAAACTCGTGTTTCCGTTAGCCACAGAGCTAATTTTGGTAGCCAAAAACCCTTAGCGAGCCACAGATACTCGCCAATCATGGGGATTGGATAGGCCAGATAAGCCGGAACTCCGGCCATTTGCAATAAATTGCCAATTGCCGCTCCACGAAGAGGCAGTCTTGCCCAGCTATTTACCTCCAGCCAGACTGCCGGCTTGCCTAAACCGCGCAAAAACCTTGTTGCTGTGTTGCCTTCAAAACTCCGGGCAAAGTCTTTGGCTAGCCCCGGATAATTATTTTGATAAAAGGCGTAGTATTGAGCGTTTGTTTCTATGGCTAAAAAAGTTTGGGGTAATCTCAATAAATTCATAAGCCCTTTATTGGCGACCATGTTCAGCCAGCTAGTATAAGTGGCCGAAGGAAAAGCGCCTGCCAATGCTCCCCAGGGACTGCCGGTTAATCGAAAACCCAGCCAAGCTCCTGAAGCGGTGTTTAAACTAAAAACTCCTCGTACAAGGGCGCCGCCCATGCCCTTGGCGAGCCGCAGCGTTTGCATCCAGTTGTGTCTCGCCTCAAATTCTACCCAATTGTTAATTAGCCCGGCTTGCAAATTTTTTACAAAGGGGATCTTTTTGGCTAATGCCCAAACTCCTTGAAGAACCAGCTTAATGCTTCCCGTGCCCAAGTTTCCGATTAATCCCAGAACGGAAGCACCCAAACTTTCTTCCTTTTTTCTTTTTTTTCCTAATTTCCGATGAAAAATGCTTCCTAAATCACCGGCGCCGATTCGGTCAAAACCGCGGCCAATTAAGTCGCCGGTTCTGGTTACGGCTCGATCACCTAGCCAGATCATGGCCGCTAATGGCCGCCATTGGTTATCGGCGGTTATGAGGCCGAAGGTTCTGCCTAAACCCTTAACTCCTTTATCCCAAATTAATTTTTCTAGATAGGCTTTTTGAGCTAGGCCGCTTGTGCTTACTCCATACCAAATTTTCCAAGTCTTTTGTTTGCCCTTCCATTTCCAAAAAGTCTTTCTGACTGGTTCGGGCAGGTTATTAATGATTGAATACAAGCCATAATGATAAAGAGCGTCAACAGGATCGGCACTGAAATCATCGGCGAATTTAGCGATAGTAGCGGCCGAACCACCTTCTTCGTCTAACTCTTGGGCCAGTTTTTGTCGAAACCCGCGTGGTTTGGCCGGTAAAACTTCGTAATCGTTGGTTTCTTCCGGCTCGGCCGCGATACCGTTGGTTCTGACCTTGGTTAGTCGTAGCGCCCCTGTTTCTTGAGAGGCAATTTCTGCTTTGTAAACTGAATTAGGAATACTTCGACCCCAAAGAACGGCATCTTGAGTGGCTCTGACAATGCTATTTAAAAGTTTCTGTTGTTTGTCGCGATCCAAATTATTAAATCGACTTGAAGCCTGCAAATAAGTATTTGTTAGCGATCTTATTTTTACTTCGTCAACGCTCTCCTTGGTAACCTCTTCAGCGAGTCGATCAATTAACCCCGCTTGTTGGTCGTTGCCAAAAATTTGCCGATAAAACAACGATCCGGGTACTTGACGAGCAAAAAAATGTTGTTCTAAAATGTTTTTTGTAGTTTTTAAATTTCGTTGAATGGTTATTTGTTGACCAATTTCCGCTTCTGCTCGGCTAACAGCCTCATGATCGGACAGATTTAATCGGCCGTGACGGTCGATAATGCCGTGTTTTTTTAAAATCTGGGAAGTTTCTACCGATTCGGGATGAGAAAGTATGTCCCGAGGATGGCCGTTTGACTTCTCTTGTCTTGATCGGAAAAAATAATCAGGGTTATCAACCTGTTCGTGAAAATCGTCAGTCAATTTGGCGACTTTTCCGTAGTAGCCTTTTTCTTTGCTTTGAACAACGCTTTGATTAGCCAACAGAAGGGCTTCCAAGTGGGAAGTTAATTTGTCGGCTAAATCTGGGTCTCGAGGGTCAAAGAGGCTTTTAAGATAGGGATCTTGTCCTGTTGCGATGGCTAAATCTTGGAGCAAAAGTAATTTTTCCGTTTCCGGCCAAAGGTTTTTGGCTAGCGATCGGGATAATTGCCAAAGGCGGCGGTAATGATCGTGTTGTTTTACCCCCATTTTTACTTTATCTTAGCAGATTTTTGGGCGAGGAGCTCTTTGGGATTGGTGGTAATGAGCTGGTGTTCCTCCGGCGAGGAGACGACCCGCATGGCGACGTGGTTGGCGCCGGCAAAAAACAAGCCTACGCCGATATCGGCCGAC
>JBDRBL010000015.1:0-2118 GCA_043822685.1 Candidatus Shapirobacteria bacterium | reverse complement strand
TTGAACTTTTGATTTTTAACTTTTAACTTTTAACTTATCATTGCGGGATTAGTTTAATGGTAGAACGAAAGATTTCCAATCTTTCGGCAGGGGTCCGATTCCCCTATCCCGCTCCAAAGTCCTAAATTTTGGGGCGGCACGCAGTGCCGCCCATGGAATTAGCGCGTCCCCTTGAGCTTTTTGGTCGGAAAGAATAAGGTTCGAGCCGAAGATTTTTTGTGCCAACACCTTTTTTTCTTCTAAGTTCTCACCCTTTGCGATATTAGCCGCGCCAGCGGCTTCAATTATCCAATTCTTCATGGGTTCGAGCCAAGCATTGTGCGTTTGTTGAATTCGAGCAATTTGTTCTTCCAGCGTCTTCTTAGAAGATAAAAGATTTTCCTTTTTAACAAGGTAAGACTCACGGTCAACATCTTGATCTAAATAGGAATCAAGAAGACGCTGAAGTTTTTGGTTAATTGCTCGAATTTCTTCCCGTTTTTCTCCAACAAACGCACTGCAGGAATGGGCAAGTTCAATTTTTTCTACATCAAGTTTTTTTAACATTCCATTTGCCCAGTCCTGTCGCAAAGAAACTTTTAAAATCATTTTTGATAATTGGCTGTCCAGCTCCTCTTGTCTCGTATACGACTGACTGCAGTCAATAGTTTTGGACTTTTTCGTACACCGGTAATAGGTATAGGTGGCATGATGATCGGTGTGTTTGTAATATTTCAATTTCTGTTCGGCAGTTATCATCATGCCACATTCTCCACAACGAAAAAGTCCTAAATATGGTTTAGGGACACGCGGCTTTGACCAGGGTTTTGATCTTTTGTTTAGTACGAGCTGGACAGCATCAAAAAGTTTCTTGGCGATGATTGGCTCTTGAACCCCTTCGTGGATCTCGCGAAGATATCGAAAATGGCCGTAATAGAAAGGGTTAGATAAAATTTGTCTGCTAACTCGATCAATTTTCCAGTTATTACCAGTTTTACTAATCAGGCCATTTTTCGCCAAAAAGTCAGCAATATCTAATATCCGATAATTGCCGGTAGCAAACATTTCAAAAGCTTGTTTAACAATGGGCGCTTTTCGTTTATCAACCATGATAGTTTTAGTACGGGAATCGTTGATATAGCCCACCGGCGCTAACCCCGGCATTTCTCCTCTCCTGACTTTTTGGCGCAGTCCTCTTTTGGTATTCTCGCTGAGCGAGTCCACGAAGTATTTACTTTGCCCAAACGCGATATTTAACATAAATTTTCCTTGAGGGGTAGCTTCAAACCAAAACTGGGGAAACTTTAAGGCCTGAATTTTTCCAGTGTCGATAAGGTAAATAAGTTTACCGCCATCGACACTATTGCGCGCAAGTCGATCTGGGTGCCAGGAAACAATTCCGCTCGCCTCCTCTTTTTCAATTCTTTCCAGCATTAAGTTAAAAAGGGGGCGGCCGGGAATTTTGGCGGATTGTTTTTCAATAAGTTCTTCTACTATCAATAATTTTTCGCGAGCGGCATATTCCCGAAGTTCCGCTAGCTGGGATTCGATAGATAACGCCTGTTTATCCTCAACATCTGTGGACTTGCGCGCATATAAAAAGAATTTTTGCGATTGGTTATACATGGCAGTTTGTACCTTTCTTTTTGAAAGTAGATTTACTCTACTTTCAAAACTTAAATAGCCGCCCCGGTTGTGTTCAACTAGAATTGCTTCTTGTTGTCCGAGACGGCTATTAAAAAAAGCAATTCCTAACAGTTGAACACAATTACAATATACCAAACTGCCAGTAAAAAATTCAAGAGCAAAAATTCGCTTTCGCGTTTGGGCAAAGCCCCGCCTCAGGTGGGGAAATAATATCGCAAGTGGTTTTCTTAAAAAGGTGTTGACAAAATAAATAAATCTTTCGGCTCTTGTTTTCTTTCCGACCAAAAAGCTCAAGGGGACGCGCTAATTCCATGGGCGGCGCTGCGCGCCGCCCCGCCAACTCGGGGATTGGAGCCAATCTACGAAATTGCTCGAACTTATTTTACCAAAAATTACTGATGATTGAAAGCTCCGGCGGCGGCAAGAAAAAGGGGTTAAAGGGGAAAATGAATTGCCGCCGCCTCCGCTTTGCGTCAGTCGCGCTCGCATTCG
>JBDRBL010000014.1:0-34888 GCA_043822685.1 Candidatus Shapirobacteria bacterium | reverse complement strand
TTTTTGATTTCGACGGCACTTTGGCTGACGGTTTAAAGGCGATGGTTAAGTGTTTTAATCTCGTTGCCAAAAAATATGCTTATCCCACCATTAAAACCCCACAAATCGCCGCGCTTAAAGAGTTGGGCGCTAAAGCGGTGTTTAAAGAATTAAAAATCCCCTTATTAAAATTGGCCAAAATTATAGCCGAGACCAAAAAAGAATTTAAAAAAGAAATCCCCCGGCTTCAATTGATTAAACCGTGGGGTAAAACTTTGAATTCCCTTAAAAAGCAAGGTTGCCGGTTGGGTATTTTGAGTTCCAATAATCAAGACAATATCCAACTCTTTCTTAAAAACCGGCACCTCGATCAGTTTGATTTTGTCACTTGCGAAAGCGATATTTTTGGCAAAGATAGGGCGTTAGTTAAATTGCTCAAGAAGCTTGGCTTGAAAAAAGAAGAGGTTTTATATGTTGGCGATGAAATTCGCGACATCGAGGCTTGCCAAAAAGCCGGTATTAGAATTGTTGCCGTAGATTGGGGCTTCAACTCCCGCCCCGCCCTACAAAGCTCCCATCCTGATTATCTTATAAGTCAACCACAAGACTTGCTTAAAATTTTAACCAGCTAAAATTTGATCTAAACTCATGTTATCATGTTTTAAAACATGATAACATTAATCCCCAAAGCAATACGTGATATCATCAGGCCATGACCCGGCCGAAGGTTTTTAAGACTATCACCGGCAAAAAAATTCCTTTGCCGGTATTTTTTCCCGATGCCACTCGGGCAGTAATTCGCACGCTTGATTCGGTGGATATTAAAAAGACGCAGACCCCGGGAATCCTGGTTAACACCTATCACTTATTTAAAGATTTAGGCAAAAAAGTCATTCAGGAACATGGCGGGATTCGGCCTTTCATGCATTGGAATGGGGGAGTCATTTCCGATTCGGGCGGTTTTCAAATCATGACTTTAGCTAAAAAGAGCGGCCAAAACGGCAAAATCACCGATAAGGGCGTCACTTTTAAACCAACTGGTGGTAAAAAAATCTTTTTTACCCCCCAAGACTCAATTGAATTTCAACTCGCTTTAAAAAGCGATATGATCGTGGTGTTGGACGACTTTACTCCTCCCAAAGCCAGTCGCGGGCAGGCAATTGATAGTGTTACCCGCACGCTTTTGTGGGCCGAAAAAAGCAAACAAGTTTTTGAGGAGGGTTGTCGGCGTTTGGGATTAAGCGGCGCGAAAAAGCCTTATCTTTTAGGTGTAGTCCAAGGCGATAATCACTTGGATCTGCGCGCACAGTGTACGCAGGAATTAGTCAAAATTGGTTTTGATGGCTTGGGCTATGGTGGCTGGCCAATTGGCGATAATCACCAATTTTATTATGATGTCGCTCAAGTGATTGCCGATAACTCGCCCGCCAATTATTTTCTTTACGGTCTGGGGGTGGGCAAGCCGGAGGAGATTGTCGGATGTTTTCAATTGGGTTTTACGATTTTTGATTGTGTTTTGCCCACTCGGGATGCTCGACATCAACGTTTGTATGTTTATAAAACCGATTCAATTAATCAAATCGATCCTTTTCAACCCAATTTTTACAGTTATTTTGTCCCCACTAAAGAAAAACATTATCACGATACCCGACCGGTCAGTACCGCTTGTGATTGTTTGTTGTGCACGCATTACACTCGCGCCTACTTGGCCCATTTATTTCGCACCAAGGAAATGACCGCCGGCCGTCTGGCCACCATCCACAATCTCCGCTTCTACTCGATCTTAATGTCCAAGCTCCGCCCTTAAAACTATTCCGCCAACGCTGTTTTTTCCGGCTCGGGGCCGGTATTTAAAGTTTTGGTCGCGTCCAGTTTTTGCCCCAAACGGGTAAATTCCGATTCCACCGTGTGGACCGCGTTGTACGAATTATTAACATGCCGGCCTAACACCGCCAACGCCTCCCCCATTTTGACATAATCCCCCCGAATCGCCCGCAGTTGAATAAACAATTGCCGCGATTTCCGCTCAATACCCTTCCCTTCAAATGACAGCAAAATTACCTGTAAATTGGCATATAGCGTATTGGGTGAAACCGGATAGACTCGGCGACGGCGTGCCCATTCCGTCAATTCCAGATCGCTCACCACCTCATAGTAAACCGGCTCCGACGGAATATACATCAAGGCAAAATCCATCGTTCCTTCTTCGGGCAAAATATACTTCTTGGCAATTTCTTCAATGTGTCTTTTGACATCTCGAGCAAAATTCTTCTGCCACCCTTTCTTTTCCTCCTCATTTTCCGCCGCCAGCATTTTTTGAAAATTCTCCGCCGGAAATTTGGCGTCAATCGGTAAAATCCCCGCCTCGGTTTTAATGGCCGCATCCACCCGACTGCCTGATTTAAAAGTGTATTGCAAAAAAAAGCTATTTTTCGGAAATATCTGGCCAATCAAATCCGCCAGCACCTGCTCGCCAATATTTCCCCGTAACTTGGGACTTTTCAAATAGTCCTGCAGATTTTTCATCGACAGCGACACTTCGGCAAACTTTCCCGCCTCTTTTTGAATCTCGCCCATCAAACGCGCGGCGTTATCCAGCCGCCGACCCAACTCTTGATTGCCCGTACTCACCGTCCTTTGCATCGAGCTTAACCACCAGCCCAGCACCACAACGACCAAAACCGCCAGGACGATCAAAACAAAAATCGGGGCCTGCATCGCTTTCATTCTAGCAATATTTGCCCTAAAATAAAAACGTGATTTTTCGAAAAGTTCTTTTCCTTCTCTTTCTCTGGTCCGCCCCAGCCATTTTTGTTTATTTGGTCGGCCCCCAAACTCTCCTTGTGATCGGTCTCTTTCTCTTCGTCTTATTTTCCGCTTTATTTTTCACTCTTCTCATTCTGACACAAAAACTTCACCACGCCCTCCTGCTTTCTTTTTACCTTGTTGCCATTCTCCTCCTCCGGTTAAACCAAGCGGCCACCCCCTTGCATCTTCTTTTACTCACTTGTGCCGTTTTTGGTAGTGAAATTTACATCATCCTTGACAAAAAATAAACCCCGTGGTATTAATTCAATTAATTAAACTGCCCTGTTTAATTAATTGAATGAGGGTCTCCCAAAAGTCCATTAATCCCACCTTAAATAAACAGCTC
Source organism: Candidatus Shapirobacteria bacterium (assembly GCA_043822685.1). Lineage (GTDB taxonomy): Bacteria > Patescibacteriota > Microgenomatia > PFEM01 > JBDRBL01 > JBDRBL01. The sequence goes on along the minus strand of JBDRBL010000014.1, from coordinate 31,755 downwards.
TTTTGTTTGCTTTATCAGGCCATCGACGATCTGAAGGATCCGGCCGAGGTGGAAATTTTTTTCAAAGACTTGCTGGCCAAAACCGAACTCCAAGCGATGATGAAACGCTTGGCTGTTGCCTATTATCTTGACAAGGGACGCTCGTATCAACACCTCAAGCAAAATCTCAAGGTCTCCAGCGCCACCATCGCCACAATCAGCCGCCAAATGGCAAAAAGGCCCGGTTACTTCTTGGCTCTCAAAAAAATCAAGGCCGATGAATGGGCCGGGCGCTGGGCAGGCAAACTCACCGCCCTTACCCAAAAACTCTCGCCGAAAAAATAAAATGACATCCAACCCCGAAGCACACTATCATCAACTTGCTGAGGAAGAAAAAACTCTTCTTGATTCTCTTCCGCCACTACAACAATTAGCAACCATCCTGCATTCGACCAGATGTAGAGGGGTATAGATCCAGATCAATTGAACGCAGGACCAACGAAGCGTACGTATTTACAATCAGTCCAGAGACTTACAGACGTTCTCGATGGCGATGTGATAAAAGCAAGGGTGGTAATCGAAGTACTTTTTGGAAAAATGTAAATGACTAAAATTATTAAAAACGAACTTAACCAAAAATATTTCGAAAAAGATCGAGACGATAAGCTAATGGCGAGACTGGCTAAGTTCAAATTAGCCAAGGGCAACACTTTTCGTTTCTACGAAATTAATGATACTGGTAAAAGAACCGGTCGATATTACGACAAAAAAGTCCTCGACTGCCATCAAAGTCGTGAAACGATTAAACACTGGACGTGGAGTGAGTTGGTCAAATACGGTATCTACCTCATTCGCCTCGGCCGAGCTCAAAAGATTGGCTCCAAAAATCTAGATCGGGCATAAGAGTACTTTGACAGTTTTTTTTAAGCCGGGCAAATCTTCTTTTACTGTTTTCCAAACGGCATCTAAATCCACTCCAAAATAATGATGAATCAATTTATTTCTCATTCCAATAGCGGCATGCCACGGAAAATCCGGACGGCTTTCTTTCGTCTCTTTAGAAATGTGGCTGGCTGCCTCACCAATAATTTCCAACTGACGAATTACCCCACTTTGCCTCAAAGAGTCTTGATAAAAATCTTTTTCCTCAATACCAGCAATAAAACCCTCAATCTCCCTTATCGCATCTAAAATATGTCGAAAATAAGCAAGATCACCTTTAATGGACATAAAGTTGTTGCAAATCAGCTTCTATTTGATCCTTCAAGTAAGGGCTGATCGATTTCTCTGTCAACAAATCAACGTCACGATGAAAAACCTCTTTCAATCGATCTTCAATTAAAATCAGATCAAAAAGACTTTTTTGCTTATCAAAACGAGCGACTAAATCAACGTCACTCTCCGACCGATAATCACCTCGGGCCACCGACCCAAAGACTCCCAAAAAGGAGATATCGTTTTCCTGACAAACCTTAACCAGCCTCGTTTGATCAAAATTGATCATGAATTTAGTATACCACAAGCGGAAACTGCTATAATATCCTCGTGGCGAAAAAGTTTTACCTGACAACCACTCTGCCTTATGTCAACGCCGATCCGCATCTGGGCTTTGCCATGGAGATCGTCCGGGCCGATGTGCTTGCCCGTTATCATCGGCTTTTGGGCGAAGAAATAATCTTTAATACCGGCACGGACGAACACGGCCAAAAAGTTTACCAAAAGGCCATAGAGCAAAAACAAACTCCCCAAGATTATTGTGGTTCGCACGCCCAAAAATATCAGGCGCTCAAAAAATTGTTAAATTTGAGTTTTACTCATTTTATCCGCACCACCCAAAAAGACCATGTTGAGGCCGCTCAAGAGTTTTGGCGCCGATGCCAAAAAAAAGGCGATATTTACAAGGATCACTACCAAATTAAATATTGCGTTGGCTGTGAGCTGGAAAAAACCGACTCGGAATTAATTAACAACCGCTGTCCGGTCCATCCCGATAAAGAAATTGAAATCCGTGATGAGGAAAATTACTTTTTTCGTTTTTCCAAATATCAGAAGGCGCTGTTGGAACTTTACGAAAGACATCCCCGTTTTGTTGTTCCTCAATTTCGTTTTGAGGAGATCAAAAAATTTGTCGCCAACGGGTTAAAAGATTTCAGCATCTCCCGCTTAAAAGCTAAAATGCCGTGGGGAGTTGAAGTACCCAATGATCCCGAGCAAGTAATGTATGTTTGGTTTGACGCGCTGATCAATTATATCTCGACTTTGGGCTGGCCTAAAAAAGGCAGTGATTACGAGACTTTTTGGCCGGGCATTCAATTAGCCGGCAAGGATAATCTGCGTCAGCAATCGGCCATGTGGCAGGCAATGTTAATTTCTGCCGGTTTGCCTAATTCCAAACAAATTTATGTTGAGGGTTTTATCACCAGCGAGGGTCAAAAGATGTCCAAATCCACCGGCAATGTGATTGATCCTTTTGAGCTGGTGAAAAAGTATGGCGTGGATCCGGTGCGTTATTATTTATTACGGGAGATTCCCGCTTATGATGACGGCAATTTTTCCGATCGGCGCTTTTGCGAGCTCTACACCGCCGATCTGGCCAATGGCTTGGGCAATCTCGTTTCCCGCGTCGCCAAACTGGCCGAAAATTCGGCCGAAAATTTTGCCCCCGCCACCGCCAATTTCTATCCGGAAATAAAAAATTATCTGGATGCTTTTGCTTTTGACCAAGCTTTAATTCTAATCAATCAAAAAACTAATCACCTGGACAGTTTAATCAATCAAACCAAGCCTTGGGAATTAACCGGAACAAAATTAAAAGCAGTTTTGACTCCTCTTGTCACCGAAATCCGCCAGCTGGCTTTTAATCTGCAGCCTTTTCTGCCCACCACGACCGAAAAGATCGCCAGCCAATTCGCCGGCCCCAAAATCTCCTCCGCCTCGCCCCTGTTCCCCCGACTAAACTAACCGCTCCGCTTGACAAGTAGTACTACCTAGTCTAGAATAGCACTACTTATGCAATTAACGCCATACTCTTCAGAAAACAACTTAATAATGCCGTATCTGACGGTGCTCACCCGCAAGGGCCAAATTACCCTGCCGGTTGACATCCGTCGAGCACTCTGCCTAACCCAAGGCGACCGAGTAGCACTCGTAATGGAGCATAACCGAGTCCATTTAGCTAGAACCGAGAGTGTCGTTAAGCGCACCGCCGGTCTGCTCAAGAACCAAAGCCCTCCTCTCTCGATCCCGAATCTGCACCGAGCAACCGAAAAAGCGATTGCCCGAAACGTCATGGAAAGGAGTGCGGAGTAAATGGCGCCGGTTTTTTTGGACACCAATGTTGTTCTCCGCCATTTACTAGCCGATCATCCAAAACAATCGCCTCAAGCCACCGCCTTTTTAAACAAAGTCGAACAAGGCAAAATCAAAGTCGTTACCGCCGATACCGTCATTTTTGAAGTGGTTTATACCCTCGAACGGCACTATCAACACTCTAAAGCGGCCATTAGAGAAGCTTTACTCCCTCTAATTGAACTAACCGGAATAGTTCTGCCCGGCAAGCGCCGTCTCCGGCGTGTCTTTAATCTGTACGTGGAGCGAAACTTACCGTTCGCCGACGCCTATCACACAGTCCTAATGAAAAGTCTCAAAACCAGCACGATCGTCAGTTTTGACCGAGATTTCGACCATCTCCCTGGTATCAAGCGTCTCAATCCTTAACCAACCGCCGGATGCTAGTAACTAGCCGCTGTCTTTGGTAAAATCACTCCAATGAGATCGCAACGCGCTCTGGAAATGCTCCCCGGTATTACCGCTTGGACAATTATCTTCTTCCCGCTCTGGGGGGCTCTCATCATTCCCGAGGTAGTTGCCTATTTCACTATTATCTTCTTGGTTTTTTGGTTTTACCGCTCTTTTCAAAGCGCCTTTCTCGGCATCAAGGGCTACTTCAAAATCCGGCAAAGCGAAAAAACCGACTGGCACCAGCTTTATCAGCAAAAAAAACGCCCCGACTCGCCGGCTTGGCACCAAATAAAACACCTGATTATTATCCCCAATCACAACGAATCGGTTAGCAAAATTACCCACTCTCTCCAGCATCTCGTCAATCAGCAGGGGGTTGACCGGCACAACCTCGCCGTGGTTCTCGCCATGGAAGAACGCGTCCCCGACGCTCACCAGCGTGCTCAAGCTCTGGTGGAAAAATTTCAGGGCCAATTTGGCCAGCTCTTTGTCACTTATCATCCCAGCAACATTGCCGGCGAAATTAAGGGCAAAGCCTCCAACGAAGCTTGGGCCGCCAAAGAAATCAAAAAGAAGCTGGTTGATGAATTGGGCTGGCCGATAGAGATGATCACCATCAGCAGTTGTGATGCCGATGCCTGCTTTCACACCAAATACTTTGCCGCGCTGACCTATGCTTTCGCTCTTAACCCCCACCGCTACCTTCGCTTTTGGCAATCACCCATTTTCTGGCACAACAACTACTGGCGGGTTCCCGCTTTCATTCGCATTGTCGGCACGATGGGCAACATTATTCACCTCGCCCACCTTCAAGAACCCGATCATATTATTTTCAACTACTCCACCTATTCTACCTCTTTAAAGCTTCTGGATGATGTCGGCTACTGGGACACCGATATCATTCCTGAAGATTGGCATATCTTTCTTCAGGCCTTCTTTGCCAAAAAAGGTCTCGTCGAGGTTGAACCACTCTTTCTCCCTACCTGCATTGACGCCCCCGAAGGCAGAAATTATTTCCACGCTCTGAAAAGCCGCTACGAGCAGTGCAAACGCCACGCTTGGGGCGCCACTGATATTCCCTATGCCTTTCGCCAGGCGCTCAAGCATCCGGAAATTCCGCTGGCCGCCCGTTTTTTCCGGCTCTTTAAACTGCTGGAAACCCATCTCATTTGGTCCACTAATTGGTTTATCTTAACTCTCGGTGCTTGGCTGCCCACTCTCGTCAATCCCGTCTTTCGGCAAACCTCCCTCGGCTATAATCTGCCTAAAATTTCTCAAATGATTCTCACTTTATGCCTGATCACTCTTCTTGTCGTCATTATTCTCGATTGGTCGCTGCGTCCGAAACGACCAAAAGATGTTTCCCGCTGGTTCGTTGTCGCTGAGGTCTTTCAGTGGCTTTTAATGCCCATCGCCACGCTTTTTATGTCTGTTCTTCCCGGCCTCGACTCGCAAACTCGCCTGCTTTTGGGAAAAAGATTGGAGTATCATGTTACTGACAAGATCTAAAAACACCAAAAGCCAACCATGAACCAATTTAATATCAGCCTCTGGGGAGACGAGGGTTGGGCTGCCGCCATCGCTGTCAAGCCTCTTTGGCAAATCGTTACTATTGTTTCTCGGGATACCTCCCCACCGCTTTATTACCTTCTTTTACACCTATGGATAAAGGTCTTCGGAACCTCTGAAATTGCCATTCGAAGCCTATCTTTTCTCTTTTTTTTATTAACAGCTTTAACTGTCTATTTAATCGGAAAGCATTGGTGGAACAAAAAAACCGGGTTAATTGCTGCTCTATTAGTTGCTCTGAATCCCTTTTTGTTTAGCTATGCTTTTGAAGGCCGCATGTATGCCTTGCTGGGGTTAACAACCTCTCTCTCAATCTACTTTTTTTTAAAAAAATCGATTTTAGGTTTCATTCTTGCCACAACAGCGGCTATGTATACTCATCACTTCGCAATTTTTATTGTTTTCTGGGAGTTTTTGTGGACCATCAAAAAAAGTTATGGAGAAAAATGGCAAAATCTCACTAAAAGCCTTATTCCTTTTGTCATCATCGGATCACTTTATCTCCCCTGGCTTTATCCTCTGTACTACCAAACTTCTTTAGTGGGCAGTGGTTTTTGGCTCGGCAAACCAGTTCTCCTCGATTTATTGGGGACAACTATAAAATTTCTAGTGGGAACGCAAAAAAACATCTACGCAAACATTGCTTTCGCCGCCCTTATCGTTGGTTTCCTTTTACGGCGGTGGAATCAACAGTTTAATAAAACCCTCTTTTTGACTGGTTGGTTTTTTTCTCCTCTGGTGTTAACTTTTTTAATTTCTCAAAAGTTTCAGTCAATCTTTTACGACCGCTACTTGCTTATTGTTATCCCCGCCGCCGCCATCATCGTCGCCTCGCAACGCCGTCAACTTTCTTTTGTCTTTTTAACTATCGTTATTCTCCTCACAGCCGTTTTGGATTACAATTATTTCACTCACCCAACCAAAAAACCTTTCCGCGAATACGCTAATTACATTAAACAAAAAGCCGTTGGCATCCCTTTGATTAATTATAACGGCCGTGCACATCACCTTTGGGAAAGCAAATACTATGGTTTGGATGCCCCCATTTACGCCCCCAAACCACTGCCTTTTTATACCGGCACCGCATTGATGTCCTCTGAAGACACCACACAACAGCTGCCCGATGCACCCACTATCGGAATTGTCGGCAGCACTCCACCTGAAGAAGTTACCCTGCCAGGTTATCAAATTACCGAGGAAAAACACTTCGATTCACTCTATTTTTTATGGGCCAATAAAGAATGAAATTAAGATCAAAACAAATCTTCCGATTACGGAAAAAATTTAAAAACATCTTTTTTGAAAACTGGCTTGGTATTTTGCTCATTGTCGTTTTCTTGCTCCGCCTTCCCTCCCTTTTTGAGGCCTTTACCTATGGCGATGAGGGAATTTATCTTACCCTTGGTCAAGCCGTCCGTCGCGGCCTAATCCTTTATCGCGATCTTCACGACAACAAACCTCCTTTAATCTACTTGATCGCCGCCCTCACGCAAACTTTCTCTTTATACCGCCTCTTTGCTTTTTTGTACGGCTGGCTGACTCTTTTTCTCTTTTACCGCCTCGCCCGCCGGCTTTTTTCTGCCCAAAAAACAGCTCTGGTAGCCGCCTGTTTCGCCTTTGGAATTCTTTTCAGTCTCCCTTTTCTGGAGGGCAATATCGCCAACGCCGAAAATTTTTTAATCGGCCTCTCGATTCCCGGTTTCTATCTTTTAATAAAAAAGCCTGCTCGTTTTTCCTATGTCTTTTCCGGCCTATTATTTTCTTTGGCCACTCTCTTCAAGGTTCCAGCCGCTTTTGATTTCTTGGCCGCCATGGTTTTTGTGTTTTTCACTCATAAAAAGCTTTCCCGACTGTTAACGGTCAACTCTTTACTGTTAGCTGGCTTTATGCTTCCTGTTCTCGCCAGTTTTGCCTACTTTTGGTCGCACGGAGCTTTGCGGGAATACTTCACCGCCGCTTTTGCCCAAAATTTTCCCTATCTCGCTTCCTGGTCCGGCCAAAACACCGCCTCCACTGGCTTGCCCTTGGCCTTTCTCGCCCGCGGACTGATTCTCTTTCTAGTCACTCTTTTTATCTTCCTCCTTCGCCATCGGTTAAACCCCCAAACTCTCCTTATTTCCCTCTGGTTGGCTTTCGCCCTTTTTGCCGCTCTGCTCTCCGGCCGGCCTTATCCTCACTATCTTCTTCAGGTCGTCCCGCCTTTATCACTTGCACTTGGTTTCTTTTTTCTCCGCCCCCGCCGCCCCACTCTCCCGCTTTTGGCTCTTCTTGCCCTAGTTGTCTCCTGGGGCGCTTTTCGTTTCTGGTTTTACCCCAATTTTCCTTACTACTTCGACTTTTATCACAACCGCTTCACCAGTCAGTTTACTGCCGCTCGGCCTCTCTACCAAACCGCCGCTTATCTTCGTCAACACACTCTTTCCGACGAAAAAACTTTCCTGTGGAGTAACCAGGCTTCACTCTACCCCCTCGCTCACCGTTCTCCTTTGGGTCGCTACGCCGTTGCCTACCACATCATTGACTTTAATGGTTATCAGGAAACCCTTCACCAGCTCACCGCGCAACCGCCCCGCTATCTCGTTATTGACCAAAATGAGAAACGCCCCTTCCCGGACCTCTTTTCCTGGCTCAAACAGAAGTATTTCCAAGAAACCAAATTCGGTCCTTTTAATATCTATCGCCGCCTATCGCTATGATTAAGCTTCCACCCCAACTTCCTCTTTACTATAGCCGACCGTGGGGCGAAAAACAGCTGGCCGCTCCCCAGGAACTTCTCCTGCTTCCCCTCCTCTGTTTTCTGGTCACGCTTCTCAATTTGACCGTTATCCGCTTTCTGCCGCTCAATGACAAACTCATTTCCCGCCTCCTTCGCACCACCGCTTTTCTTTTTTGCCTTTTGGCTTTAATTGATCTCATCCAAATCATTCGCCTTGTGACTTAAAAACATGACCCCTCAACCCCTTGTCACTCTCATTCTTTGGCCGCTCCTCATTAGTTTTTTAGTCTCTTTTCTTGTTACTCCTTTGATCATCCGGCTTTATCACCACCTAAAGTGGCTTGAGGATCCCCGAAAAGTTAAATTTAACAAAGCCACTCACACCTATCCCGTTCCCCGCGGCGGGGGCATCCCCATCTTTATTTCTCTTTTGGTCACCAGTTTTCTCCTCCTGCCCTTGGACACTCACCTCCGCGGCATTCTCCTTGGCGCCACTGTCCTCACCGTCGTTGGCATTCTTGATGACCGCTTTGACCTCAATCCTTACTTTAGACTCCTCACCAACCTGTTAGCCGCCGGCTTGGTCATCGCTTCCGGCATCGGCATCGCCTACATCAGTAATCCTTTTGGCAGCCTTATTCACCTCGACCAGCCAAGACTCAATTTCTTCCTTTTTGGTGAAAATCGCAGCCTCTGGTTACTAGCTGACCTTTTTGCTCTTTTTTGGATTATTTTTTTGATGAACACCGTCAACTGGTCCAAGGGCTTTGATGGCCAACTGCCCGGCATCACGGTTATCGCCGCTCTCACGATCGCTCTTCTCTCTCTGAACTTCTCCGCCGACGTCACCCAATGGCCGGTTACCGTCCTCGCCGCTCTCACTGCCGGTGCTTATCTCGGCTTTCTCCCTTTTAATTTTTACCCCCAAAAAATCATGCCCGGTTATGGCGGCGGCAGTCTCGCCGGCTATCTTCTGGCAGTTTTGGCCATTCTTTCCACCACCAAAGTCGGCACCGCCGTCGTCGTTTTGGGCATCCCCCTCATCGATGCCCTCTACGCCATCACCCGGCGTATTTTAACCGGTCGTTCTCCGGTCTGGGGCGATCGCGGCCATCTGCACCACAAACTTCTCGACCAATGGCAGTGGAGCAAAAGAAAAACAGCTCTTTTTTACTGGATCATCACCGCCATTCTCGGCCTGCTGGCCCTCAATTTGAGTAGTCAGCAAAAATTATATACAATGATTACGTTAGCGCTAATTATCGGGGGGTTATTTTTATGGTTCAGCTTTTTTACGCGCTCCTCCGCTCCATCCGACCGCGCCAAGCCCTCAAAAATCTAGGCCTCTTGGCGCCGCTGGTTTTTTCCGGTCACTTATTTGTCTTCACCGAACTTTTGACCATCATCTGGTGCGTTTTTATCTTTTCTCTGATGACCTCGGCTACTTATCTCTTTAACGATCTCATCGATTTAGAAAGTGATCGGCGGCATCCCATCAAGAAATTTCGTCCGCTGGCGGCCGGAGAGCTGCCCATCCCTGTAGCTGTCTTTGTAGCCGTTGTGACGGTTTTTACCGCCCTTTATCTAGCCTCCTGGCAGAGCTTTTTCTTTTTTATGATTCTGCTGGTCTACCTCGTCCTGCAAATTTTATACACTTTGGTTTTGAAAAACATTGTCGTTCTGGATATCTTGACCATTGCCTCCGGTTTTATTCTTCGGGTCTATGCCGGAGCCTTTGTTCTCAATGTTCATACCAATGTTTGGTTTTTGCTTTGCGTAGTTTCTCTGTCGCTTTTTCTCGCCTCGGGCAAGAGACGGGCAGAGTTGGCCATTTTGACGGAACATGCCTCACTCCGACGGAAAACTTTGTCTACCTATACCGCCGACACCCTGGACTCCTACTTAACCATGTTTGCCAACTCGGCCTGGATGGCCTACGCCCTATTTACTTTTTTTGCGCCGCCGCCGGTAATTACCAATTCTTTGTGGAGCAACCTCCCCCTGACCATTTCGGGAATCAACAAATGGCTGATGATCACCATTCCCTTAGTTATTTTTGGTTTAATGCGTTACTTGATTATTGTTTATCAAGGCAATCGGGCCGAGGCCCCGGAGCGCATTCTTCTCTCCGACCGACCACTGTTAATCTCTCTTTTTCTCTGGGGAGCTTTAGTTATTTTTATCCTCTATACTCTCACGCCTTAGTTCCCACTGCTCGTACCTGCAATGGCGGAACAACTGCTTCCGGCACCGGCCGACTTAGTCCAACTGTCCACCTTAAACCGGTAACTCTGCTTGTTACATCTCCCAACTCCTTTACCGTTGGCCCCCTGATATAACTTGCAATTGCGTCAAAATGAGTCGCCACAGCTCCACGATGTTGCGCCAACCAAATCCCTACGGGCATCACCACTTTAGCCAAACCCAAACCTTCGGCGGTACAATCATAGACTACCACTGCTTCTCTCGCCGCTCGATTCATGTTTTCCACCATTGTTGTTCTTTTTTCATCCCGAACATGATGAAGGGCCATAATTGACGCCGCCACATCACAAAACGGCTCTACTTCCATCGACTGACTGAAATCCGCCCTTACCAAAACAACTCTTTGTTCTTCCTGTGCCTCTTCCATTGTTTGTCTAAAACTTCCTCCTCCGCTAAAGCCATTTTCAAATAAAGTCACCTCTGGCAAAACCGGCAATCCAAAAGCGGCCAATGTCGCCGCAAAACCATCTTGCACTTTATCGGTTTCATCCCGATCGATTAAAACCACCGAAAAGCCTCGTTGAATCGCCAGAACCGCCTCTTCCGCCTTCCGACCGGCACCAAAAAAAGCTACTATTGGCCTGCGTCGATCAGTATTTTTTTTTGCCAAACCGTCAATAACTTTCATCGGCTCTTGAAACAGTAAAGAAGTTCTCCCTCGTCCTTTCTCCCGCCAGCCCAAAGTTTCCGCCAAAAGTTGAAGGGGATCAGGCAAAGATTGTTTAATGAGGTGATAAGCCGTGGTCAACTCACCCATCCATCGACTGTCTGCCCAATCAAACAGTTCGCAGCCATGAGGAAAGAGCCGCCGAGCCGCCGGTAAATTAACCAAGCCATCCTCCTTTAAAATCCCTTTTTCGCACAAAAAATTAACTGCTCCGGGATAACCAGAACGATCAATCGCCGATAAATAATCCGCTGCCAGAAATCTGAAGGCGGCTTGTTCTGAAGGCAAATCCGACTCCATTGCTGCCGAACGCCAAAAAGTGGCCACTTCCGATATCGAAAGTCTCGTGTTCAATCTCTCCTGAACTGCCGCTGAACTTCGTCGCGCTAAAAAAAGAGGCAAAGCCGCCGGGTGGGGAAAAGCCGCCGGCAAAAAATCCGTAGATTCTCGTTCGACAGCCAGCCTCCGGATTCCTTCCGTTTTTTCCGCTATCGCCATTAGGTTTAAATTATACCTCAAATACGCTATACTGAAAATATGGCTTCTTCATCTGAGGGCAAGACCAGACTGCGTTTTGTCTCCTCCGGCACCAAAGTTATTAATCAATTCATGATGTTTTTTGTCATTGGTCTCGCTCCGATCGTCTTTCCCAAATATATCCACGTCGCCAACCGCGAAACCATCCTAATTATTACCGCCCTTGCCCTTACAACCAGTATCGCTTATGAATTTTGGCGGAATCATCTGGAGAAAAAAGGGTAGGATCAGCAATTACTCCTTCAACTCCAGCTGATCACCAGTGCCATTCTTCTGACCTTGTTTTTATTCTTTTTTGGCCACATCAATGGGCCATTTTTCGTTCTCTACCTGCTGACAATTATGGAGTCCTTTCTCAATTACAACGTTGTCGTCGCCAATTTAATTATTCTCCTGATGATCTCGGCCACGACTTCAGAGTTTGGCTGGTTAATTTTCACCCATCAACTGCCCTTCGAATTTACCCACATCTTAGCTTTTTTCATCCGGATTATTTCCCTTATTTTTATTCGCTCTTACGGTCAAGTTCTAGCTCAAAACCTGATTAACGAAGAAAAAATCCGCCGAGAATCAGAAATCACTGCCAAAAACTTGGCCCAAACCACTCATCAGCTTCAAAAAGCCAATATCCGACTCCAGGAGCTTGGTCTCCTCAAAGACGAATTCGTTTCCATTGCCTCTCACGAACTGCGGACGCCCATGACGATTATCAAAAATTATCTTTGGCTCGTCCTTAGTCAAGCCGACCAAAAACTCAAACCCAAGCCAAAAAAGAATTTGGAACGAGCTTACCTTTCAACCGAGAGATTAATCCGGCTGGTCAAAGACATGTTAACCGTCTCCCGAATTGAGGGAAAACGATTGGAAATCAATCCCTCCAAGTTTGATTTGGGTTCGCTTTGCCGGCAATTATTGGAAGAGTTCAAGTCTAAAGCAGAAGAAAAACAGCTAAAACTGGTTTTTGCTCCCCAAAAGCAAACTTTTATCGTCACGGCAGACAAGGACAAGATCCGCGAGGCGCTTTTGAATCTTTTGGGCAACGCCCTTAAATTTACCCCTCCCCACGGCCAAATCACGATTGACCTCCAAAAAGAGGGTCATTATCTCAACACCAGCATTAGCGATACGGGCCAAGGTATCAATCCCGAAGACCAAACCAGACTCTTCCAAAAATTTGCCCGGCTTAATAATGCATACACCGGCGTGGCCGAAAGCGCCGGCACCGGCTTGGGACTTTATATCGCCAAAAAACTGATCAATTTACATCAGGGCAAAATCTGGTTACAATCAAAGGTGGGTGAGGGAAGTACTTTTACTTTTTCTCTCCCCCTAACTGTCCATGAAAAAAACTGAAAGTCCTGAGCGTAGTCGAAGGATTCTTGTTGTTGAGGACGAAGTATATCTCCGGGAGCTTTACGTTGACATTTTAAAAAACGCCGGCTACCAAGTTGACCAAGCGGCCGATGGTCAAAGCGGCTATCGGGCCATGCGCCGCGGCGGTTATGATCTGGTTCTTTTAGATATTATTCTACCCAAAATAGATGGCCTGACAATCCTGCGCCGTCTGCAAGAAACTCCCCCCGCCAAGGTCAATCAGCATCTGGTAATTCTCTCCAATATTGATCGCGAATCTGGTTTGGTCGAGGCCAAAAAACTGGGAGCAGAGAACTTTTTGATTAAAAGCGATCTGACCCCCGATCAAATTATTAATCAGGTTAAAAAGTATCTTGTCTAATGGCTAAAATCACCCTTGATAGTCATGATCTGCTGGGTCAACTAACTATCGTCAAAAGCTGTTTAATGATGGTTGAAGCGGTCAAAAAAAACCAGATTTACCTTGATCGGGCAATGAAATCAACTCAAAACATTATTGATCTAGTAAAAAAAACAACCATCAATGGCCAAAATTCTTCTGATTGACGACGACCGCTTGTTTTCGCAAATTTATGCCACCCGCCTGACCGCGGAGCGACATCAGGTCGACCTGTGTCTTGACGGCCAGAGCGCCATCGACAAGTTGGGACAAAAATACGACTTTATTTTTTTGGATATCATGATGCCCCAAATCGGCGGTTTGGAGCTGTTGAAAAAAATTGCCCTCACTATTAACGTCACGACCCCGGTCGTGGTTTTGACCAACTTGATCGACGAGGAAACCAAAAAGAACTGCCTTCAGACCGGCGCCCGCGAATACCTAATCAAGGCCGATTTTACTCCCAACCAATTACTGGATAAAATTAAAGGCTACTTATGAAAAGACCGGCCGACGAACGACTCTACCAACTGCTTTTGCCGTCAAAATTTATTGATCCCAAAGCCTTGGATGAAGCCTATAAGAGCTCTCAAGAATTAGAAAAACCCCTGGCCGACACTTTGGTTTTTCGCGGTCTTATTTCCGAAGAAGCCTTGGGCCAATTACTGGCCGACAGTCTTAAAGTACCTTTTGTTTCTCTCAAAAACCGCCTTATCAGCGATGAGCTTTTGGCCTTAGTCCCCCAGAATGTAGCCAAATATTACCACCTGATTCCTTTTGACAAAACCGGAGAAGATCTGAAAGTCGCTTTAGCCGACCCCGCCAACTTTGAAGCCATCGAAACCTTACGCCGCCGCACCGGTCTTAATGTTATTCCCTACTTTGCCAGCCAGAGCGATTTGGCTCGAGCCCTCAACCAGTATCGCCGCGATATTACTAAAAATTTTGCCGCTATTATCAATGAAAACATTAAAAAAGCCAGTCCCGTCAAGAATGAGGCGGATTTGGAAAAACTGCTCGCCGTCGCCACAGATTTACCGATAGTCAAAATTCTTAACGCCCTGCTGGAATATGCCGCGGCGGAAAATGCCTCCGACCTGCACCTGGAAAGCCTGGCTGACAGCCTCATGGTGCGTCTTCGGCTTGACGGCAAATTAAAAGACATTCTCACTCTTCCCAAAGATATTCAACCCAGTCTGATTGCCCGCCTTAAAGTCCTTTCTAATCTGAAAATTGACGAGCATCGGATTCCCCAAGACGGCCGTTTCAAGTTTCAAATGGATGAGACAGTGATTGCTCTGCGGGTTTCGATTATTCCCGCTTTTTTGGGCGAAAGCGCCGTCTTGCGTTTACTGCCCGAATCAGCCCGCCCCTTAAGCCTGGAAGAGTTGGGACTCACCCCTAAAAACATGGAAAAAATCAAGCGCAATATTGACCGTCCTCATGGTCTGATTTTGGTTACAGGCCCAACCGGCTGCGGCAAAACTACCACGCTTTACAGTATTCTTAATATTCTTAATACCATCGAGGTTAAAATTTGCACCGTCGAGGATCCGGTCGAGTACAGCATCAACCGCGTCAACCAAATCCAAATTAACCCTAAGACCGGTCTTGATTTTGCTACCGGTCTCCGAGCTTTGCTGCGCCACGATCCGGACATTATTATGGTGGGGGAAATTCGGGACCGCGAAACTCTAAACACGGCCATTCACTCCGCCCTTACCGGCCACCTAGTTCTTTCCACTTTGCACACCAATGACGCGGTCAGCACCATTGCCCGCTTGCTGGATATGGGGGCCGAGGATTATTTGGTTGCCTCAACCCTCAACCTCATCATCGCCCAAAGACTGGTTCGAAAAATCTGTTCTTCCTGTATCGAGGAATTCCGACCGCCCGCGCCGGTAATTGAAAAGCTGGAGATCATTAATCAAAAAAAACTCGGGCCGCAAAAATTTTATCACGGCAGAGGTTGCGATAAATGTCGCCAGAGCGGTTATCGCGGCCGAATTGGTATTTATGAGGTTTTGGAAACCAGCGAAAATCTTCGCCAGCTGATTGTTAAAAAATGTCCGGCCGATGAGTTAAAACACGAGGCAGTTAAAGAAGGCATGGGGACAATGTTTCAAGATGGCTTGGATAAAATTGGGGCCGGTTTAACGACTATTGAAGAAGTTATTACCGCGGTTCGCGACTAACATGCCTACTTTTAAATTTAAAGCTCAAGATCGCCAAGGCAAGCTCGTTACCAACACCTTGGTTGCCAACACCGAACAGGAAGCTGAAAACCTATTAAAAGATCAAGAGCTCCGGCCCTTGGTTTTGAGCGCTCAAAAAGAAAGCCGGACGCTTTTTGGCTCCGGCCGCTCTTTTCCCTTAGCCGAAAAAATTTCCCTCTGTCGGTATTTATCGGTGATGATCAATGCCGGTATGGCGATCGGCGAGGCCTTTGATTTAATCATCCGCTACTCTCTTAACCCCACGATCAAAAAGGTTCTTCAGGACATCTCTTCCTCGGTTCGTCAGGGCCAGACTCTTTTTGCCGGTTTTTCGCGCTACCCGCAATATTTTGACGAAACCTTCTTCGCAATGATCAAGGTCGGAGAAATTTCCGGCTCCCTGACCAACTCCTTCGCTTATTTAGCCAAACAATATCAACAGGAAAACAGCCTCAAAAAGAAAGTCGTGGGGGCCTTGATTTATCCTTTGGTTATTGTCGGTCTGATGTTTGCCGTTGGTTTTTTAATGATCACCTTTGTTTTGCCTCGTCTTGGCCAAGTCTTTCTCAAGCTTAATCTCGATTTACCCCTGCCCACTCGCCTTTTGCTTCAATTAAGTCTTTTTATGGAAAAAAATCTTCTTTTGGCAATTGGTGTTTTGGTCATATTCTCTTTTGGCTTACTGGCAATTTTTAAAAATCCCCGAAACCAGCAGTGGCTAACACGCGGGTTAACCAGGCTTCCTTTAGTCAAAACGCTTTTCCAGCAATACAATTTGGCTCGCTTTACCCAAAGCCTTTCCTCTCTTTTGGCCGCCGGCGTCCCCATTGGCGAATCGCTGGAGATTGCCGCTAAGGCTCTTAGCGGTCAACAAAACCAACACCTTTCCGCCTCTTTTGCCCATAAAATTGCCCAAGGCTTGCCTCTCTCAACCGTTTTTTTGGAAGCAAAAATTTTTCCTCCTCTTTTGACTCAAATGGTCAGCATCGGAGAGAAGGCGGGTAATTTAGAAAAAATCTTGAGTGATCTTTCCGCTTTTTATCAGGAAGAGGTGGAAAATTCCCTCAAAAACTTCATTGCTCTCTTGGAACCTCTTTTGATGGTTGTTGTCGGCGTGGGGGTCGGCCTGATGATCATTGCCTTCATCTCCCCGATTTATGGTCTTATCGGCAAACTGCAACCCAAATGAAACGCAAGGGCTTTACTCTCGTCGAACTTCTCCTCTCTATCAGCATTTTGGGACTGCTTTTAGCTCTAACCGGTCTATCTATCAACAATCTCCTTCGCCGGCAGGATTTGCAGGCCAGTGCCAACGAGATTAAAGAGAGCCTTTATCTGGCTCAGAGCCAGACTACCAATCATGTCCCCACCGGTATTTATTTCGATGCTGACCGCTTTGTCGTTTTTTTTGGTGACCATTTCATCCCCGATCATTCCCAAAACCAAGAACATCTTTTGGCCGCTCAAATCACTTTATCAGCTATTAATCTTGTTGATCAAAGTGTGACTTTTGAACCTATGACCGGCTATATCCAGCCATTTGTTTCTCCGGCCAATCTGACCCTAGCCGACCAGCAAACCGGTCAAAGTTATCTTATATCCCTAAACCGCTTGGGAAGAGTCAAAATCGAATGATTAAAAACGGTTTTTCTTTAGTTGAAGTCATTGTTGCCAGCGCGGTTTTTGCAGTGATTATCTTTGCCGCCAGTCAACTTTTTCTTACTTCCCAAGAGGCTGCTTTTGTAAGTCAAAACCAAGTTCAGGCCAGCGCCTTGACTCAAGAATATCTGGAAAAAGTCAAAAACCTATATTTTGACGATTGGAACAACTTGATCGATGGTCATTATCTTATAATCACTGATCCTCAGGGCGACCTCGCCCTTCAACCAACACAAAAGAGTGAGGTTATTGACGACTTTAACCGCTTCCTGGTAATTGAAACTCCTTCTACTGCCGGATTACCTAACCCCTCCCTTAAAAAGATTACCGCCAATGTCTCTTGGTCCGGCTGGCGTCCCGGCAGTTACTCGGAATCTCTGACTTTCGCCCGCTACCAAGACAATGCCGTCTGGACGCAAACAACTCAAAACGATTTTGATTCAGGTGAAAAAACTCTCGTTGAAACCACCAGTGCCGCCGGCGGTGAAGTTCAGCTGCAAGGCGGCTGTCCGCAAAATCCCCAAGGCCCCTGGATTTATCAAAACGGTTTTCAAAACGGCTGGGATATTCATCCCTCGGCCAAAAAAAACATTAAAGAGGTCGACAATACTCTGGAAATTTCTTCTTTCAATGGCAGCAGCACCAAACTACGCAATCGTTCCGATCAATGCACGCTAGGCTTTACCCGCTTAGAGTTTTCCGCTTATAACTCTGCCTCTATCAGTCAATCTTTTTGGGTTAGCGGCCAGTGGACCAAATTCTTTGAAATCGTTTTGCCGCCCCAAACTTGGACCTTTTTCTCCCTCGCTTACGCCGATATCAACGACACCAACGAAACCAACCTCGACTTTCTCTTTTTCCGACAGGGCACTTTCCAATCCGGCACTAAATTTTACCTAAAAGACATCACTCTCGCCGGCGGAGTGGGAGGCTATTTTACTCAAGGAACGCTAATTTCCTCCATCTTTGACGCCGGCCAGAGCGTTGTTTTTAACCGGATTGGTTTCACCGCTTTGGTGCCCGACCAAACCTTAATTGGTTTCCAGACAGCAACCGCTGACCAGCTAGCCGGCCCTTGGATTTTTACCGGACCTAACGGGACCGGCCTGGACGACGACCTCTATACTGCGGTCGCGGGACAAGGCCTGCGTCAAGGAACGAATTTCAATCGTTATTTTCGTTATAAAAGTTATTTAAAAAGCCTGACCGGAGAGGAGACTCCGATTCTTTATGACGTCACCGTCAACTACTCGCTCTAATCTTTTTTCTTCCAGGGGTTTTTCTCTGGTTGAGTTGATTATTTACAGCGCCATTCTTGGCAGTCTGCTCTTAATTCTTGCCCGTTATTACACCGAAATCTCCCGTCTTAAAATCTTTCAAACCCGCGAGGCGGCTCTTTACCAAAACGGATCACGCCTTCTTTTTGATGTGCAACAGACAATTAGAAAGGCTCAACAAATCGATCTTCCCCTTAAAAACGAAACTACCAGCCTGCTTTCTCTTGATTCCGGCGCGGTGATTTATCAATTAAGTGATAATGCTCTTACCAAAACAGAAAATGGAGAAACCAACGAACTTAATGATCAGGGTGTTAAAGTAATTTTTGTTTCTTTTCGCCAACTTGGCCCAAGCAGTCTCAACCCAACCTTGGAAATCAAAATTATTCTTCAGGGCCAGCTTAATCCCGACAGTCATGAAAGGAGCGTAACATTTCAAACCGCCGTCACCCTGCCCTAAAATCTTACCAACAAGGCCAGGCGTTGCTTTTTTTAATTTTTGTCGCCGCTTTGGTGTTAGCTTTAATTGTTGAAATTTCGGTCTCCGGCTTAAACTCGATCAGCCAAGCCGGCGAATATGTTAATGGCCAGCGGCTTTTTGATCAGGCCTATGGTTGTTTGGAACAGGGAGCCCTTAATTTCCTGCGCAACCCCGGCTACACTGGCGAAAGTTTACAAAATGATTCCATTTCCTGTACAATCAACTTGAGCAATCTGGCGGTTGACCGCCAAGAGATCTCTTGTGGTTGTCAGCAAAACCAGCGCTCACGAGCGGTAAGAATTGAGGTTGATCAGAATCAGGGCGTTTTTACCTTCTCGTCTATTAGAGAGCAATAATTATGACTTACTGGAGTTTACTTTTTTCCGACCAAAGTCTGCGGCTTGCCCGAATGGACCACCGCAATAAGCGGTTGAAAAATTTCTTTGAGTTTCCTCTGCCTCCGGGCTTAATTCACGACGGCGAAGTTGAGAACCCGAAAGAGTTGGGGAAATTTCTATCTCAAATCAAGTCCAAAATTAAACTCAATGAGACATTTGTGGTCGTAGGAATTCCCGAAATCAAGGCCTCTCTTCACACTCTAACCCTGCCTTTCCTTGCGGAAAAAGAAATTGACCAAGCCGTTCGGCGCCAAGCGGACACTTTTCTCCCCTTTGCTTACCAAAATGAATATCTCGACTGGATGATTATTGATACCCCAAGCGACAGCCAAATCAAAGTTCTGGTCAGCGCTGTTCCCCGCAGTGTTATCGACGGCTTTATTACCGCGCTTCAACAAGCAAGCCTTGCCCCCATCAGTTTTGAAACCACTTCGCTTTCTCTTTTTCGTCTCCTCCCCCCCGAAGGTAAAAAATCCAGTTTCGCCGCCCAAGTTGAAAACACTTCAACCGTCCTTATCCTCGGTTCTGAGGGCAATGTTGAGGCCTGTTCGGTTGTCCGTCAGCCGGAACAAATTTTGGAAACGGTGCAAAAAATGAACCAATTCTATCAACACAAAACAGCTCGAGAAACACCACGGCAAATTTACCTTTGCGGCCTGGCTTTATCAGTCGAGCTGGCGCAAAAAATCAAAGACCAGCTTCATCTCCAGCCAATTCTCCTCAAAACCAGCTTAACCAATATTCCCGCCGGCAAACAAAGTGATTGGGCGATTGTCGCTTCTCTGGCGCAAAAAAAAGTTACCCCACCCAGCGATAGCCGCACGATTAACCTTCTTCCCGCTCACTTGGTTGATCAGTACCAAAAAACAATTGAGAGCCGTTGCCTTACCCATCGCTTGTCGTGGCTCCTGCTTTTTTTGTTACTCCTTAATGGTTTGACTTTTTTTGCTTACGGCAAACACCAGCAGCAGGCGGCTTCCGATCGCTCCCGCCAACCAATCAGCCGCCCCCTTTCCGAAAAACTTCAAGACAAGGCTAAATTAATCACTCGCTTGGGCCAGGCAAACAGCCGTCTGGAAATTTTGGCGCTTTTTCAATTGAGCAATCAGAAACTACAGGTCAACAATCTTAGCTACGACTCCCCAACCGCCGAAATTATTTTGACCGGTTACACCCAAAATCGCAACGACTTGCTGGAATTAAAAAAGAAACTGGAAAGTGATTATCACTTCAGCCAAGTTAGTTTACCCCTTTCGTCTTTGGAAAAAGCTGATCAAAGCGAATTTAAAATCAAAATCAGCCTATGAAAAAACACCATCTTTTGCTTATTACTCTTATCAGCCTGTTTTTTCTCGCCAACATGGTCGGCCTTTATCTCCTTCGTCGGCCGGCACTCTCGGTTAAATCAACTCGTCCCGATTCGTCAGAGCAGTTGGATGCCCTCAACCACTTCTTTCCCCAAGAACAAGGAGTCGTTGATTTGCTTGGCGATCTAAATCGACTTGGCCATGACTTTTCCCGTTTTCAAATCAATTTTGACAGCGATGAACCACTCACTCTTTCCCGTCTCCGCTATCTTCCTGTAACCATCAGCACCACCGGCACCCTTGATCAGACGGCCAATTTCTGGCAGCAATGGCTCAATGCCCCTTTTGTCATTGAAGTAGTAAAAGCGGAAGTCAAGAAAAATCTCGTTTACCCTGACCAGTTTGATTCTTTTTTCAAAATTAACCTTTTTGTCGCCGACAACTATGAACAATAAAAATCTCTTTTTTGTCCTTTTTGCTCTTGTCGGTTTGTTGGCTTTGATTGATCTGGTTCTGTGTTTTCCGGTCTTTTTTCAACGCCAGACATCAACAACCCCAATCAATCAGGATCAAACATTGGTTTCTCAGGCACTGCAAATCATGGATCAACGACAGGCTTTTTCTTGGGAAACCAATTTAACCCCATCTCCGCCGCTCCCTTCACCGTCAGTCATTATCAAAATCTCAATTCTTAACGGCAGTGGCACTCCCGGCGCCGCCGCCGATCTGAAAAATCGCCTTGATCAAGTTTCCACCTTCAACACCAGCGTTGGCAACACGACCCGAATCGAACAAACAACGCTTGATTTTAAACCCAACCTTCCGCCCACAGTCAAAGACTTATTACTGGAACTGCTTGCCTTTCCTTCGCCTCCCGAAACCAAAGAGACCCTGTCTCTTTCTTCCCCTGTTGATGCCCTTATTACTCTTGGAACAGATAACGGCAGTTGACAACTTGGCTTGCATTGGACTAAGCTGGATTAGCAAGGAAAGGAGGTGATAACAATGAAGCAACTAACTGCCCTCAAGAAACAAGCGGGTTTTACTTTAGTAGAATTGCTGGTCGTTATCGGCATCCTTGCCGTTTTAACTTCCATCGTCTTGGTCGCCGTCAACCCCGGTCGGCAGCTGGCCCAAGCGCGTGACACCGAGAGACGAGCTGATGTCAATACCATTTTGACCGCTACCACGGCCTATATGGCCGATCCGGACAATAATGGAGCTCTGCCCACCGGGCTGACAACTCTCTGCACGGCTGGTACTCAAAGTATTGGCACGACCGGTCTGAATCTAGGGACCACTCTGGCGCCAACTTATGTCGCGGGTATCCCCAAAGATCCCAGTAGCGGTACGGATGCCGTCACTGGCTACGTAGTCTGTATTGCTGATGCCACCTCCAAAAGGATAACGGTGTCGGCACCTTTAACGGAACTGGCCACCACAACCATTTCGGTAACTCGTTAGGTTGTGAAAAGAAAAACTGTCCCTGCTCTCCAAAAAGCGGGACAGTTTTTTATTCAATCAAATCGGCATAAACCGAGGAAATCCAGCCCTGCTTATCTTGCCCGTACTCAATCTTATACCAACCGCTCTCATTCTTCTCGATGAAAGGAAAACTCTTTTTGGGTTCTATCTGCGCCACCTCTCGACCTGACGGCGCTTCCCTCACCCGTAAAAATCCCGTTGGCGTTTCCTTGATCGTCACGTAGGGTTTTTCTATTTTTACGCCCAAACTCTGATCCTCCGCGGTAGCCGCTTGTGTCGGCGTCGGAGTCAGAATCCCTGTCGCTCCTACCTGAATCCCTTCCGTCTTTTGAGCCAGCTGCACATTCATGATCAAGCGATATCCGACGGCCGTGTGTGCCGAAAGCAATTTCTCCTCATAACCCGGCAGAGCGACACTCACCTGGTAGTCATCCGCCGCCAAATTTTTTAAACTAACCGGGGCAAAACCCTTCGGTTGACCATCAATTTTGACCACCGCCTGATCCGGTATCGACACCACCGCCAGCGTTGCCTTGTCTTTAACGTCTGTCTTTTCCAGTGTCAAAACTTCGCCCGAAGAATAGTTTTCCCCTTCCGCCGACATCCTCCGATTTACCACCGTTCTCGCCCCCGAATTTATCTTTATCCTGCCCTCCCAGCTCAAACCCGATTCGCCTTCCGCCACCAATTTCAAGTCGTGCTCGCCTTGAGCCATCGCATCATCCAAAAAAGGGGTTACTCCCCGCTCCACCCCGTCAATTACCACCGTTGCCTTAGGAGAGGCAGAAATCTGCAGCGATCCCGGCGCTAGCCGGCCTAAAATCTTAAACTTAAAAAGCGCGCCGACCAAGAGCAATCCGGCGACCAAGCCTGCTCCCAAAAAGAGCTTCTTTGTCATCGTTTTATCATACCAAAATCCTGCTTTGATTTCAATCGGCCACTCTGCTAGAATGAGCCAGCGGCGCAGTGGCGAAGTGGAAACGCTGTGGTCTGCAAAACCACGATGCAGGGGTTCGATTCCCCTCTGCGCCTCTTGACAAGCCCCATATTATATCCTATAATACTCGCTACACAATCCTCCTTGTATAAACGAAAGAATATACGGGAGGATTTTTTTTGGCCTAATTAAGCCAATTTATGAGTCGAACCATAATCAAATTCTATCGCTTCCGGTGCTTTTCTCGCTATCTCCTGCGAGTTGCCACCGACAGGCGTTTTACCGGTAATCGCTTCAGCCGTGTTCTTCGCCGGGTCTTTGAACAGCGTCTCTCCCGACGGTTCTTGGGGATTAACTTGATGGCCGCGACTCTTTTTGTCGGCACGGCGATGCCTACAGGCAATCTCAATCTTTTTGACGATTTCACCAATCCAAGCCTTAACGCTCGAATTACCCAGCTCACGACCCAGAAAACCGTCATTTTGCCTCTGCCCGCCTTTGAGATTTCGCAAAATTACACTCTTTTTCATCGCGGCCTCGATCTGCGCGCTCCTCTCAATACCGAGGTTAAACCCATCATGGAAGGGGTTGTCAAACAAACCAAAAACAACTCCGACGGCTACGGCCGGCATATCATTATCGACCACGGCAATGGCTTTGAATCTCTCTACGCTCATTTGAAACGAATTGATGTCCAAACAGGGGATTCCGTCAACCATCAAACTGCCCTTGGCTTAAGCGGCTCTACCGGCCTCTCTTCCGGGCCTCATCTGCACTTGGAAGTCCGCGAAAACGGTCGTCCTTTTGACCCGCTGATTCTATTGAAATAAAAAGGGGCGCTTACATCCCCATCCCGCCCATGCCGCCGGGCATTGGAGGAGTCTTTTCTTCTTTTTCCGGCAGATCAGTTATCAACCCTTCAGTCGTCAAAATCATCATTGCGACCGAGACGGCATTCTGCAAAGCCACCCGTGTCACCTTTGCCGGATCAATGATCCCGTCCTTAATCATATCCACATATTCACCCGTCAGGACGTTATAACCGATTCCCGCCGGCTGTCGGCGGATATGATCAATCACAACACCACCATCCATACCCGCGTTTTCCACCAACAAGCGCGTCGGCGCCTGCAAAGCCTTTTTAACAATCAAGGCCCCGGTTAGCTCGTCACCGGCCAGACCATCAACCTTAATCGCCGCCGCCGCCGCCAGCAAAGTCACGCCGCCGCCCGGCACGATTCCCTCCTCTACCGCCGCCTTCGTTGCCGCCACAGCGTCTTTCACCCGCTCCTGAACCTCCTTCATCTCCGTTTCGGAAGCCGCCCCGACTTCAATCACCGCTACCCCGCCGGCCAACTTTGCCAAGCGCTCTTCCAGTTTCTCTTTGTCAAAATCCGAAGTTGTTTTCTCCAGCTCCACCCTGATCTGCTTAATCCGAGCTTCAATTGCCTTTTTATCTCCTTTGCCTCCCACAATAATCGTCCTCTCTTTGTTCGTCGCTATCCGATCTGCCTGCCCCAAATCAGCGACGGTCACTTCCTCCAATTTTCGCCCGGTATCGGCCGAAATTACCGTCCCGCCGGTTAAAACAGCAATATCCTCCAACATCTCCTTGCGTCGATCTCCAAACCCGGGCGCCTGCACCGCCAAAACATTAAAAATTCCCCGCAACTTATTAACAACCAGTGTCGCCAGCGCCTCGCCCTCGACTTCATCAGCGATAATCACCAAATTCTTGGACGTCTTGACAAAATTTTCCAGGAAGGGAAGCAACTCCTGAATCGACGAGACTTTTTTGTCGGTCAAAAGAAGATATGCATCCTCCACCTCCGCTTCCATAGCTTCGGCGTTGGTCACAAAATAAGCCGAGACATAACCCTTATCAAACTCCATTCCTTCCTTGTGGTCAATAACGATCTCCAGCCCCTTGCCTTCCTCGACCGTCACTACCCCGTCACTTCCCACCCGCTTTAAAGCCTCGGCAATTTTAGCGCCAATTGCCTCGCTTTGCGCCGACACCGTCGCTACTTGAGTAATCTGATGTGAATCTCCCTTGACTTCTTTCTTCATCTTCGTGATCGCCCCCACGACCATCTCCGCCGCCTTTTGAATCCCCTTGTTAAGAATCATTGGATTCGCCCCGGCGACAATATTCTTGATTCCCTCTTCCACGATTGCCTGCACCAGCACCGTCGCTGTCGTTGTGCCGTCACCGGTAATATCGTTGGTTTTTTCCGCCGCCTGTTTGGCCAATTGGGCGCCCATATTGGCAAAAGGGTCTTTCAGCTCAATCTCTTTAGCCACCGACACACCATCATGCACCACACTGGGCGCGCCCCATTTTTTATCCAAAGCAATATTACGGCCTTTGGGCCCCAAAGTTGTTCCTACCGCTTTGGCCACAACATCCACGCCTCTCTTTAATTTGTTCCGAGCCGAATCAGCAAAAATTATCTGTTTAGCCATCTTCCCCCTATTTCTCTACAACCGCTAATACGTCTTCAAATTTAACAAAAACATATTCTTTGCCAGAAATTCCCAGCTTGATTTCTTCGCCGCCCCATTTTTTATAAAACACCTCATTGCCTTTAGCAAAATCGGCTTCCACCTTACTGCCTTTATCGTTAACTACGGCTTTCCCTAAAGCAACGACCTTACCACGCTGTGACTTTTCGTCGTGGGTATCCGGTAAAATAATTCCCCCGGCTGTCTGCTTCTCCGCCTCCAGCGGCTGAATCAAAGCATATCCCGGCATGGGTTTAAGTTTTAAAGACAGATTACTTTTAATCATCGCTTTCTCCTTTTGAGACAAGTGCTATTGTAAGAGTCTTTTAGAAATTTGTCAAGATGTTTTTGATACTCTCTCAAAACCGGCCTGCTCATGTCGCGGGGATGGAACATTAATCTGGCGGCAGAAATTTTTTCCCGAGTAATTTTATTTTTCATATACTGCCACTGTCCCCATTTGACTGCTCCCTCCAGCCAATCCAAAATTAGGTTTTTATTATTAAACCCTTGAACATTTGAACCCTTGAATTTTTTAGCTGTCACCGCATTTGGCAAATATTTTTCTACCCACGCATTTGCCGCTAAAAATTTCTGATAAACATCATCCTTGTCCCAAATCTTTTTTACTTGTGCCACTTCATGCGCTGTGTATAAATTTCGCTCTTTGAGGGGCACCGCCAAAGCGTCTTGGGACCAAAACATATTCAAACAAATTTTGTTGGCAAAGTGTTTATCTCCCGGCCGGCGGCGCTGGCCTGTCACTTCAATTAATAAAACCGCCAGCAGGCGGGTCAGCCACAAGCGGTTTTTGGCCGTGATAATCAGCAAATCAAGATCATCACCTTTATCGGCATTGTTCATTGCCAAAGCGCCGGTCACCGCCGTCATCTTAATCCAAGGAATCATTTTTAACCATCCTGCTGCCCGCCGGGCCAGCCGCAATTTCTGCCGGCTCCATTTTTCCCGCTGTTTTCTTATTTGAACCAGCTTTTCCCGCCCGGGTAAAAAAAAGTATTTTTGTTTTGGGGGCAGTTCAATTGATTGAATCGGGGCAATGGCGTATTTTTTTATTTCTTCTGCCGTTAGCGGATAATCAAATATATCCCCATACGCTAACGTCCGCAACACCGTATCATTAAATCTTCTCACACCCCCATTTTATCATCTTCATCCTCCAGCCATCAATTGGGTCTTGACAAAGTGTTAAGCAACGCTTTATATTACACTTACCTATGGATAACATTTTAAGCCGATTGATTCAAAAAAAAGAGCGGCTCGATAAATACCAGCCGCTTTCTCCGGAATTGATCAAAAATTTGGACGACTGGTTCCGTGTTGAACTCACTTTCACTTCAAACGCCATTGAGGGTAATACTCTCACCCGCCGTCAGACCGCTCTGATCATTGAAGACAATTTGACGGTTGAAGGGAAAAGTCTAACGGAGCATCTTGAGGCGGTCAATCACGCCCAGGCCTTGACATATTTAAAAAAATTGGTCAACAAGAAAAGAGAGCAATTAACTGAAGCTGATATTTTAGAGATCCATAGGATTATTCTCGCTAAAATAGATGATCGCAATGCCGGCGGATACCGAACCGTCGCGGTCAGAATTGCCGGTTCCACGGTTGTTATGCCCAATGCTGTAAAAGTTCCCACTCTCATGAATAAATTTATCCAATGGCTAAACTCGCCTCATTCCGCTCACATTAGTCAAATTGCCGCCGATGCCCATTACCGGCTAGTCAGTATCCACCCGTTTGTTGACGGCAACGGCCGTACCGCCAGACTGCTGATGAATCTGCTGTTACTCCAAGCCGGTTATCCTCCCGCTCTGATCAGAAAAGAAGATCGTCGAAGATACCTCGACTCAGTCGAACGAGGACAATTAGGACAAGGTTTACAAAATTATTACCAATTGATCTTGGAAGCGATCGAACGCTCTCTGGACATTTATCTTGAAGCAGTCGGAGATAAATTATTGCGGATCGGGGAGTTGGCCCAAAAAACCGGGGAAACTATCCACACGATTAGATTTTGGACCAAAGAAGGCTTGCTAACGGTGCAAAATGTCACTCAAGGCGGTTACCAGCTTTACGATCCGGCGATGATTAAACGGGTTGCCCAGATCAGGCGCTGGCAAAACGAAAAAAGACTCACCATTGCCGAAATAAAAGCCAAGATCAACAACTAAACTTTTAAACCCTTAAACTTGTTTACTCCCCGGTCCCGTGATATGATCAAAAATGTGAACCGATTAGTACCTGAAGACTTCCAAGCTCCAAAAGTACTGGAAACAGACAAGCTTCTCCTAAGAATGCTTACCGTAAATGACGTTGTCAAAGATTACGACGCAGTCATGACCAGTATTGACCACTTGCAAAAAATCAAGCCTTTTGGCCCAGATCATCCTTGGCCAAAAAAAGAATTAACTTTAAAAGAATTAACTTTCGAGCAAGATTTGATTGATCTTGGTTGGCATCAAAAAGAATTTCAAACAAAATCATCATTTGCTTATACAGTTATGAATCTAGACCAGAGTGAATGTCTTGGTTGTTTGTATATTCTCCCCTCGTCAAATTCTCAATATGATGCTGAAATCGTCATTTTGTAACCAATTGTTTTTACCTCGCGATCGTGGCAGCAAGACCGTATTGGGAGAGGAGTTGGGCAACGCCGGCGGCGGTGGTTGCTAAAGCCTCTTTGGCCGTTTTGCCCTGATTGACGGCATTAACCGCATCCTCAAAATACTTGATCATTTTATCGTTAATCCCGTTATCAAACGTCCGCGAACACAAATACCAGGTTTTTGCCTTAGGCGCCTGTTCGACAAAAGCCGCCACCAAAGGATTGGTTAAAATCTTCTCTCCCATCTCTACCCGGGAATACGGTTCGCCGAAAGCCCGTAAATTCGATTGAGCCTGATACATTTTTTCCATCACTTCAGCGCTAACTAAGTACTGCAAAAACTCCCACGCCTCCTTTTGCTTCGGGCTTTTTTTGGCTACACCCTCCACCCAAAAACTCGCCCAAGCCACCTCTGTCCCCGGCAGCTGCGGCGCCGGCACCACTCTAAATCTTAGGTTTTTATTGATATTTTGGATTTCAAATACGTCCCAGGAAAAACCAAAGTACATTGCCACCTTGCCAGTGGCAAAAGCGAGAGTCGAATTGGGCAAAGTCTCGTCCCATATCCGATCCGTTTTATTAAAAACGGTATACCAGGTCAAGGCGTCTTCCGCCAATTGATCCGTTGGCTTGGTCAAATCGGCGCCATTTTGCCACATCATTAACGCCAAAATGTCCGACCAGTGGTCAACATTGCCGGTTGTTCCTAAAGCGACTCCCGAGGTTTGAATTCTTCCCCCTTCTTCTCTAATCGTCAAGCTCGATGCCAACTGCCGCAGTTCATTCCAATCTTTGGGCGGCATCTTGCCCGCCTGCTGAAAAATATCCTCGTTATAAAACAACGCCAGCGTATCCATCTCCAGTGGCAGCCCTAAATAATCGGTTCCCACCCTTAAATTACCCCAGGCGGCAGGGTAAAAACTGCTTTCGATCTGCTGGCCGCTCAAAACACTTCCCGGAACGGCCGCCAGTTCATTCTTCAACATCGGCACCCAAGTAATATGGTAGCGAAAGATATCCGGTCCGTCTCCTCTTGCCAACGCCGATTGCAGTCGCTCTCGGTAATCCCGCGGGGAATGCTGTTGATAAGTAATTTTTACCTCCGGGTGCCCCGTCTCATATTCGTTGATCACTCCCTGCAGAGCCTCGTTCGGCTCCCACAAACCCCAATAAGTCAATTCCACTGGTGCCGGCGCTTCCTTAAAACGCGGCAAAATCACCTTGATAACCCCAAAAGCAAAAAGGGCAAGTAAAACTGCCCCGGCCAGCCAAGGCAATTTACTTTTTGATCCGCGGTCCGACAAATTTACCGCCGGTATCGGCGTTATTGTTTCTTCTAAATTTATCTCGGCCATTACTTTTAATGGTATCATAATCTCGATGTCAAAAAAACTCCTGCCTTTAGCTCTTCTTTTTTTAATTCTTTTCCTCCTGCCAATCTGGAAATTGAGTCAAAATCGTTTAAGTCTGGAGCAGAAAGCGCTTCAATTTCCTCCCCGTTTAATTCTTCAATATCAGGAACAGGTTTGGTTTTTAGATTTGGGTAAAATCAATTTTCACTACCAACTTCCTCGCTACTTGGCATTTAATTCCGAGTTTCAATACACACTGGACCAGACACTGCTGGAACAGCAGCTGCAAGCGATCAGCCAATCCTTAAACTTTGCTCCGGTTGAACCCAATCTGGAAATCGTCGATCAGCAAGTCGTAATTGATCCGGGACAAAATGGCCAGGAACTTAATCTAGCCAAACTCCGGCAACTGCTTCAGCAGCGCTTTACTTCTGCCGATCCAAAACCAATTGATTTACCCATTACTTTTATCACTCCCCAGTTGGATCAACCTCAAATTAATGAGCTTCAGCGTCGAGCTAATCTTCTTTTGGAAAAAAAACTCATTCTCTCCAATCCGCCTAATCGCTGGGAGGTGAATGACAAGGAACTGGTCAGATTTCTGCAATCCAGTCAACTTAATTCTTGGGTTGATTCTTTATCGGAAACAATCAATCGACCGCCCGAAAACGCGGTTTTTCAATTTAAGAATAATAAAATCGCCCTCTTTCGACCCGGCAAAGACGGTCAAACTCTAAAAAAAGAGGCAACCATTCAGCTTGTCAATCAAGCCCTAGAGCAATTAATGGCGGGTAGTCGTGTCGACCAAACTCTTTCTTTACCTTTGGAACTAACCCCGCCGGCAATTACCACCAGTTCCGTCAACGATCTGGGAATCGAGGGATTGCTGGCCACCGGAGTTTCTTTTTTTGCTCACTCTATCCCCAGTCGGATTCACAACCTCACCCTAGCCGCTTCTCATCTTAATGGCCGCTTGATTGCTCCCGAAGAAATTTTTTCTTTTAATCAAAGTCTCGGCGACGTCTCGGCGGAAACCGGCTATCAACCTGCTTATATTATCAAAGAGGGCCGTACCGTTTTGGGCGACGGCGGAGGAGTTTGCCAGGTTTCGACGACACTTTTTCGGGCCATCCTCAACACCGGTCTGCCCATTTTAGAACGCCACGCCCATGCTTACCGCGTCAGTTACTATGAACAGCAGTCGCCACCCGGCTTGGACGCGACTGTTTTCGACCCCGGGACCGACTTCAAATTCCAAAACGACACCGGCCACTATCTGCTCATTCAGTCCACGGTTGACAAAAAAAGCCAAAAGCTAACCTTTGAAATCTACGGCACAGCCGACGACCGCCAGATCACCATCTCTCCCTCTAAAGTTTCAGATCAATCCCCGCCGCCGCCGCCGGATCTTTATCAAGACGATCCCACTCTTCCGATCGGCCAGATTAAGCAAGTTGATTGGTCGGCTTGGGGTGCCAAAGTGTCCTTTCATTGGCAAGTTACTCGTAACGGCCAACTTCTCCAGGACAAGACCTTTACCTCTACTTATCGCCCTTGGCAAGCTATTTATTTGCGCGGCACTGCTCCCTTATGAGAAAAAAAGTTTTCGACTATCTTCTTTTTGCGGGTCTATTTCTAATCTTTTTTTTACCCTCCCTCGATCCCGATCTGGGCTGGCAGTTAAGATGCGGCCAGCAGATCTGGCAAACGGGTCAAATTTGCTCTGAAAACCACTTTAGTGTCTTGGCTGCCAATTATCACTGGACGCTGTCCTATCTTTTCTATCAATTGCTTATTTACCCCTTTTATCGTTTTTTCGGTTTTGGGGGTTTGAGCCTGCTCAATGCCTTGCTTCTGGCCACGACTTTTTTTCTTTTTACCCGACTGACTGGGAACAAGCACCTTAAAATCATCTTTTTACCCTTAATCATTTTTCTCTCCTGGTCGGTTTTCAATCTAGGCTTGCGCGCTCAGCTTTTTAGTCTCTTTTACCTGGTTCTGCTTCTCTATCTTAGAGAGCGGCAAAAATTAATTTTTATTCCCCTTGTTATCTGGCTTTGGGCCAATACTCACGGCAGTTTTGTTTTTGGACTGTTGATTCTGCCCTTCATTAACTCTCTCCCCCTCGCGCTCGTCAGTCTTGCCGTAACTTTTTTGAACCCTTTTGGCTGGCAACTCCACCAAGAAGCTTATCGTCATTTTTTTGTCGTAGGATTGGATAAATTGATTGCCGAATGGGTACCGCCGCCGGTTACTTTTCAGATTTTAATTATTTTGCTGTG
>JBDRBL010000013.1:0-20749 GCA_043822685.1 Candidatus Shapirobacteria bacterium | reverse complement strand
TACTAATTGCATGAGTATCGGCAATTAAGTGAATAACTTTTTTCATTTTGATTTGTCTCTTTAATAATTCTGCTCCCAGAATCATGGAAAGTACGTCAAAGGGTACCCCTTTGGTGATTGTTTTAGGAGTAGTTAAACCAGTTCCAAAAAATATTGTTTCCTGATCCAAATTTTTAATTTTAAGATCAATTCCCCATAGAGAAAGTTGCCCGTCAAAGACGGGTTCTTTTCCAACAATTTCTTTTAGCCTGCCCCAATTTTTGTTCATAGTGCTCGTTTTTGGAAAAATTCGAACGCATTTCAAAGAAAATTGTTAATGTGTTAGTTCGCCCCGCTTCGCGGGGCTCGCTACTCCAGCGCGGCGCCCCCACCCGCTGCGCTTCCGTTATTTTTTGCGCGCGCGATTTTGCGATTGCTACGCAATCGCTTTTTCTCATCCTTCGAGCAATTATGACATATTTTCTAATTTTTTCTACTTTTTTGCAACAATAGCAAAATATCTTGGCTCTTCTACCTTCTTAATAATTTTAAATCCTATTTCGCTTAAATAATTTATAAACTCTTTTTTCCTGTACATTTTGCTATATGGGTGTGCAGAAGTTAATCTAATTATTTTCCCATAGATTGTGTTAAATGACTCAATAGACACATCATATAAAAAGACTTTTCCACCAGCTTTCAACACTCTATATATTTCATTTAAACATCTTTTCCATTCTGGAAAAGGAATATGATGAATTACACCATAGTCAAAAACCGCATCAAAACTTTCATTTTTATAGTTTAATTTAGTCGCATCCGCCATTTCAAAGGTAATTTCTTTCTCTTGTATATTTTTCTTGGCTATAGCAATTAATCTTGGATCAAGGTCGGTAGCAAGTATTTTTCGAGGGGAAAAATACTTTAGAATAATTTTTGCGCCTAAGCCGCTTCCGCATCCTATCTCTAGAACTGTTTTATTTTTTAATTCGTTAAAATACTCAAAATAGTATTTTTTGGTAGCACGATCTAAAAACCATCTTCTAAATGGCGTATCTATAAACCATATACTTAGTTTATCCATTAACATAATAGCCTCTTTACTTATTAAGCATTTGCTTGTTTTAACTTATTAACTATTAATCCCGAACCGGCCATAAACAAAATTAATAGCACAAAAACTGGACTTAATAGTGAACGACCACTACCAAGATAAGCGTAAGTAAAGGCAGTACCAATGTGAGCAAGTGTAACTATTGTTAGGAATTTTCTGGCACTTATTGTTGACAGACCAATGAGATAAGTTAGGTTATCGTTAGAAAGTAGTGGTACTAAGTAAATTAGAAAAAAAATAATCAACGCTTTATCTGACTTGATTATATGATCATATTTATTAAAGTCGCTTTTTTGAGCAAACTTAGAAACCACCGTTTTTCCCAAGAACCGACCTAAATAGAAGTTTATAATTGTTCCAATAGTTTTACTTAACCAAATTAACAACAAACCATTCCAAAATCCAAACAAAGCACCGCCGGCTAAAGCAAAAACCGCGTGGTTCAATGGCGTAATAACTACCGGAATGGTTGCGACTGCTGTAAATACAATAGGGGCAAGAATTCCGTAGGAATTCAGAAACTCTCTCATTTGCTGTTTATCGGGAAATAAAGGATTTGGGACTAAATAACCAATAACAGTTGCGATGAGTGGTAAACCAAACACTATAAACCAAATTAAGTTTCTTTTGTTTATTATTTTCATTCTAATAACTTTTGAATATTTATACCCAATGCTTTTGCTATCCTCTCAATATTTGTTAATGTAGGGTTCCTTACCCCTCTTTCTAAACCACTAATATATGACCGATGAACTCCTAAGGCACGGGCAACATCCCCTTGGGACATTTTCTTTTCTAACCTTATTCTTTTCAGGTTTTTACCAAATCTTTTTGAGATGGTTTTACTTTTTGTAATTTCCATAGTTCTTTAAAATGGTAATTTAATTATCCAATTCAAATCTGTGCCTGGATTAGCTCTGAAACCATAGACAGCACTAAAGATGAGAATAAAAACAGAGTAAATAATAAGTGAGGTGGTAAGAAACGCGGTAAAAGGATAATTCCAAAATTTTAACGCAAATGAGATTTTATATTTGTATATTTGATAGAGTAAAACGGCGACGGTTGGGATAATTAAGTAATTTTGATTAAAACCATTAAAGCTCCCTTCAAAGCCTCCTATTCCAAGACCAACTCCTATAATTAAGGCTACAAGCAAAACAGATACTTTTTCATAATTCAACAGTCTTGCCTCCTTCCGATTAAGCTCAATCATAGAAAGGAATAAATAAAAAAAGAGCATCGGTATCGAGACAAACCAGTGTCCAGGCCCTTCGTCTAAGAAAGACGCAAGTTTATATACAAGGCTACTGCTATTATTTTCGTAGCCAATATGTCCGTCGCCAAGTAGATCAGCAACCATCTGGGATGAAGTATGAATTCCAAAACCAATCCCTATTGTTAGAAGAAGAAAAATAACTGGAACAAGAAATTTTGACTCATTAAAACGAATAATTTTGTTTTTATCCGAAAAATAAATTGACTTGAAAACCAAATAATTTCCTATTACAGCTACAATAACGTAAAAAATAGGTTCCAAAACATGTTGAAGCATTAAAGGATAACCTTGGAATATTGGCACCTGAAGAAAGACACCGTAGGCGTATAGACCAATTGAAATATTCGCTACAGCGAGTAATAATAACGCTTTGACTACTCTGTTCATAAGTTTAAGATGTTTGATTATCTGCTTGAATTATTTTAATCCCTATTATACTATTAGTCTATAGAGACTTATATTGCAACATATGTTAAAATTGGTAAAGAAGCTCTTTAAAATTTTTTGCGTTTTTCTTTAAGACAAAATCAATTCTGGTTTTGTCTTGTTCGAGCCGACTTTTTCGGAAGCGCGGCGGGTGGGGGCGCCGCGCTGGAGTAGCGAGCCCCGCGAAGCGGGGCGAACTAACACATTAACAATTTTCTTTGAAATGCGTTCGAATTTTTCCAAAAACGAGCACCAAAAAGGAAATCGAGTCGGAAGTGGGGACAGCGCTGGCTGCGCCCGCCCCCGCAGACAGCGCTGCAAAGGGAAAATTCAAGTCCGCCGAGAGCCGCCGGAAAAAAAAGAATGAAGAAAAACGCAAAAATTAGTCTTTCTTTAAAAGAAAGACACTCGCTAACGCGAGTTTAAAGAACTTTTAGGAAAGCAACTATGAATAAATACATCGCCTATTGTCGAAAATCAACAGATGAAAAAGACAAACAAGTTTTATCTATAGAAGCGCAAATTGCCGAGCTCAAGGAGTTTGCCAAAAGAGAAAACCTAAATGTTGCTGAATTTATCACCGAAGCCAAAACCGCCAAAGTACCAGGGAGAGGACAATTTGAAATTGTATTGAAGAAAATCGAAAAGGGAGAAGCTAACGGAATACTTTCGTGGCACCCGGATCGTTTAGCAAGAAATTCCATTGACGGCGGGAAAATTATTTATCTTCTCGATACTGGCAAACTTCTTGATTTAAAATTCCCCTCGTTTTGGTTTGAATCAACCCCGCAAGGAAAATTTATGCTTTCAATTGCCTTTGGCCAATCAAAATATTATGTGGACAACCTAAGCGAAAATGTAAAGCGAGGAAACAGGCAGAAACTTCGTAACGGTGTTTGGCCAAGCAAGGCGCCTTACGGCTATACCAACAATCCCAAAACGAGGGGAATAGATATTGATGAAGAAAAATCAAAAATCGTCAAAAAAGCGTTTCAGCTTTTTGCTGAAGGCGGAAAATCGTTTGTCGAGATTTCTAATTTCCTTCATAAGTTTGGAATTAAGAAAATTGACGGAAAACCTGTAAAAGTAGATCAAGCCAAAAATATGCTCACGAACAAATTCTATTTAGGCATCATGAATTATGCAGGAGAATATTATCAGGGCTCACACAAAACTTTTATCAGTAAAAAGCTGTTTGACGAAGTCCAAAAACAAATTGAGAGAATCGAAAGACCGAGAAACAAAGGAAACGATTTTGCTTTTTCTGGTTTAGCAACTTGTGGCGAGTGCGGCGCCGCAATCACGGCAGAAACTCATACTAAAATTTATCCCAAAACAAGAGGTGAGGTTGAATACATTTACTATCGTTGTACTAAAAAACTGAAACCCTGTAATCAAAAATATATCAATGAACCGGAACTTGAAGGACAATTAAGGAAAATTGTCCGTGATTGCGGCTTGCACGAAGGTTGGGAACCGCATTTTGAGAAATGGATTATTGAAGCCGAAGAAAAAGACAAACTCGAAAGTGAAGTGTTGTCCAAAAAACTCAATTCCCAAGTCCAAGAAACCGAAGTTAAGTTAAACCGTCTACTTGACGGATATTTGGATCAGGTCATTGAGCCGGAAATTTACAAACAAAAGAAGAATGAATTATTTGAGGAAAAACTAAAATTAGCGGAGAAAAAATCGCAAGTTGAGAAAAACGGTAACTCTTGGCTCGAACCAGTCAGAGAATTCGTAAATTGCGCCTTACAGGCGCAAAAAATCGCGCGCGAAAAAAATAATTGCCATGATTTATCCATCATGGCAAAAAAAGTCGGCTCGAACTATTCTTTATTTAACCGGCGGCTCTCGGCGGACTTGAATTTTCCCTTTGCAGCGCTGTCTGCGGGGGCGGGCGCAGCCAGCGCTGTCCCCACTTCCGACTCGATTTCCTTTTTGGTGCACGGGGGAGGAGTCGAACCTCCGGAGCCTTACGGCGACAGTTTTACAGACTGTTGCATTTGACCGCTCTGCCACCCGTGCGCACAAAAAACCTCGCCCCTATCAACCAAAGTTGATTGGCAGGGGCGAGGTTAATCGCGGTACCACCCTACTTTATTAGCTTATAAAAAAAACGCCATCACCAGCGTTAATCAATAAGGCTAACCTCATTGAGTACTTGCACTTGCAGTGATACTCCAGTTCGCTTACGGAAACATCCGGGAAAAGCTACTTATTAGTTCACCTTTCCGGCTCGGGAGCGTATCTCTCCTTCATCGCCTTTAGTAAATTGTGAGTGAATTCTATCACTCATATTTACTCCTGTCAAGTTTTGAGATAGTATAAAGATGTGAAAGAAACTGGAAAGAAAAAAGAGAGGGAGCGACCTTCGGACGAAACCTTAGGTGTGCCCCAAGTATGGCAAGATTAAACTGGCGAAGATATTGGCGGCGGAAGAGATCTAACTGGCGGGCTAACCCGCGGC
Organism: Candidatus Shapirobacteria bacterium; assembly: GCA_043822685.1. Taxonomy (GTDB): domain Bacteria; phylum Patescibacteriota; class Microgenomatia; order PFEM01; family JBDRBL01; genus JBDRBL01. The sequence continues at coordinate 15,481 of JBDRBL010000013.1, read as the reverse complement.
TTTTCCTGCGCTTGGCTTTAACCGGTTTTATCGGCCTGGTTTTGGCGATCGTGGCCGTTGTTGTTGTTTTTGTGGTTATGGCCGCCGATCTGCCCAAGCCCGATAAAATTGTTCGTCGTGAGGGCTTTGCCACCCGAATTTACGATCGCAAGGGCGAGCTCCTTTACGATGTCTTTGCCAATCAGCGTCGTACGCCGGTTGAATTAAAAGATGTTCCTCAAAGCCTCAAAAATGCCACAATCGCGATTGAAGACAAAAATTTTTATCAGCACAAGGGCTTTGACCTGACAGGCATCGCCCGGGCTTTTTATAATATTGTCGTTCATCACAAATTGCAGGGCGGCTCCACTCTGACCCAGCAATTGGTCAAAAATGTTTTGCTTACCTCTGATCGGCGTCTAACCCGCAAGATTAAAGAGTTTATTTTAACCATTCAGATTGAAAGTCGGTATTCTAAAGACGAGATTTTGCAAATGTATCTCAATGAAGCTCCCTATGGCGGCACGGCCTGGGGAGTTGAGGCCGCCGCCGAAACTTATTTTGGTAAAAAAGTCAGCGACCTTAATCTCATCGAGTCTGCCGTTCTGGCCGGGTTGCCTCAACGCCCCTCCTCTTACTCCCCTTTCAGCGACACACCCGAGGCCTATCTCGACCGCACTAAAGACGTTTTGCGCCGTCTGCGTGAGGATGGTTATATTACCACCGACAAGGAGAAAGAGTCGCTTAAAGAACTTGATCGGGTTGAATTTAATCAGGGCGGAAGTAATTTCAAGGCGCCTCACTTTGTCATGTATGTCAAAAAACAATTGGAGGATCGTTACGGCCAAAACGTGGTTGAACAAGGCGGTTTGCGGGTTTACACCACTCTTGATTACTCACTTCAGGAAAAGGCCCAGCAGATTGTTGCCGAAGAAATTAAAAAAGTGGAAAACGTCCACATTACTAATGGCGCCGCTGTTGTTATCGATCCGAATAACGGGGAAATTTTGGCCATGATTGGTTCCAAGGATTATCATGCCTCCGATTATGATGGCCAAGTCAATGTGGCTACCCGTCCCCGCCAGCCCGGGTCAGCGATTAAACCGGTCACCTACGTGACGGCTTTTAAAAAAGGCTATACTCCGGCCACGTTGCTGCTGGATACGCAAACAGTTTTTCCTGTTGTTGGGCAACAGGATTATCAGCCGGTTAATTACGACGGCGAATTTCACGGTCCCATTCAGCTTCGTCAGGCGCTAGGTAATTCTTTCAATCTTCCCGCGGTAAAGATGTTAGCCCGTGTTGGTGTCAAAGAGATGCTCACCACGGCTTACGAACTTGGTCTGACGACTTTGGAGCCGACGCCTGATCTTTTAAAACGAGTTGGCCTCTCGGTTACTTTGGGCGGCGGTGAAGTCAAGCTGTTGGATTTAACCGCGGCATATTCTGCTTTTGCCAATAGCGGTCTGCGGTACGATCTTGTTTCTATTACTAAGGTTACCGACAAAGACGGCAAGATTCTCGACGAGCGTCGAGTTAGCGAGGGTAAACGGGTTTTGACCGAAGAACAGGCTTTTTTAATTTCTCATATTTTGTCTGACAATTCGGCCCGCCTCCTCACTTTTGGCGAGCATAGCCTTTTGTATTTTGCGGATAGGAGTGTTGCTGTCAAAACCGGGACGACCAATGATCGTCGTGACAACTGGAGTGTTGGCTGGACGCCCCAGATTATTGTTGGTGTCTGGGTCGGCAATAATGATAACTCGCCCATGAAACAAGTGGCTTCCGGTATCTCCGGCGCTTCACCCATTTGGCGGCGAATTATTCTCGAAGCTCTTAAAAATCAACCCAATACCGCTTTTAAAATTCCCGGAGACATTGTTACGGCCGAAGTTGATAACGTCTCCGGCTATTTGGCTCATGACAATTTTCCTTCACATCTGGAATATTTTATTAAAGGCACTCAACCTACCGCTAGTGACCTTGTCCATTTTTTGGCTAAGCTTTGTCGGGATCAGAAAAAACTTGCCACTCCGGCGCAAATTGCCCGCGGCGATTACGAAGAAAAGGAATACTTTGCTTTCAAGGAGGATGATCTTGTCAGTCAAGACGGGGTTAATCGCTGGCAGACAGGGATTAATACTTGGGTTAGCGGCCAGAGCGATGAACGCTATCACCCGTCTGCCGAGTATTGCGGTAATCAAAGCGAGCTGGTCGTTATTATTAGAGAGCCAAGCGATCGCCAGCAGCTTGACAATGAAGAGGTTAAAATTAAAGGCGAAGTTATTTCTCCGGAAGATCTGGATAAAGTGGAATTCTTGATTAATGATCAACTTAAAGACGAGACTAAAGACTATAACTTTGAAAAAGTTTTTTACCTGCCTCAAGGGCTCTATACTTTAAAGGTTCGCGCCAGAAGCAAAGACGGCAGTCAAAGCGAATCAGAAATCAAAATTGGCGTCAAAATCCCTTGGGATTGGCAACCCTCCCCTACTCCCGTTCCGTCGCCGACGTCAACGTCAACCCCAACACCTTTGGTGAATTTTTAAGGCTTGTTTTCGATCGCAGTTGTAGTAATAGGCGCGTAGGGTGTATTTGTTTTGATAGTGATCAGTAATAACCAATTGCCAAAGTATTTCTGGCCCAATTTTACCGGCGTATTTTTTGATTAGCCTAAGCGGATCAATTTTATTAGCGACGACAATGTTGGCATCCAAGGCGATAATTTGTCGGGTTAATTCTTTAGCGGCGCTCATCTGCCTCCAAATTGATTTCTTCAAATCTGCCTCGATAATATTTTCCTAAAGAATATCTTTCTTTATATTGGCCTTTTTCCTGATAAAAGATTTTGCCGATTTCAAAAAATTTAACTCTAGGGACTTTTAATCGTTCGTATTGATCTTTTTGCTGTTTTAGCGAGCAGATAATCGAATTGCGCAAAACCGGATATTTCTCATTGACATTATTTTGTGTGTAGATCGGTTTAAGGCCGTTATTTTCCAGATACTTTTCCCTAATCAACGGCCAAGAACGAATCTCGTCGTAGCCCTTTTTTACCAATTCAGCCTTAACTTGAGCGATTTTGATCAGTATGGGCGGAGTGATATTGGGAAGTTTTTTATAAGCGAGAGGTTGATCGGTGGGGATCTGATGATAGCCGTAAAAACTGATAATCTCCTCAATTAAGTCTTCCTCGATTTGTAAATCTTTTCTAATCGTAGGGATGATCCAGTTTTGGTCAAGTCGACAACCCAATCTTTCCAAAATTTTTTGAGCGGTGGGAAGAGGGATGTTGATCCCGGCATAATCACTCGCTTTTTTGAGATCAAGTTCGATTTTGGCGGGTTGGACTTTTTCAGGGTAAAATTCAAAAGCACCGGTAATTTTGCCGCCGCAGTTTTCCAAAACAAGCTTGATCAGGTGTTGAAGCGCTTGAGGAATTAGCTCCGGATCCAGATCTTTTTCCAAACGCGTGCTGGATTCGGTTTGAATCTTTAAGGCTTGGCGGTCTTGGCGCACCCGAATGCGATTATAAACGGCCATTTCAATAATCGTCTCTTGAGTTGCCAGCTCCACGCCCGAATTTTGGCCGCCGATAAAAGTTAAGCTAACCGCTTTTTGGCCATCGCTAACGACCAAATTTTCCGGTCTTAATTTTACTTTCGTGCCGTCCAGAGTGGTGAAATGAGGATAGCGATTTTGGTTTATTTCCCAAATTAATTTTTCCGTCTTGCGGGTATCGAAAGCGTGACAGGGAAGGCCATACCAGAGCATAACAAAATTAGTCAGGTCAACTAACGCGTTGATCGAATTAATTTCATGGCAGGCCAAAAAATTTTTTAACCAAGCCGGTGAAGGCTTATTTTTTAAACCGGTTAAGCGATAAGCAAGAAGTCTTTTGACTAAATTGGTTTTGATCTCGATGGGGAGGCTTTTTTGTTTAGCGATTTTGAACGGTTTAAGGGTTAAAGGGGTTAATTGGGTTTTGAAGTAAACACTTAGATCGCGGACAATGCCGTAATAGCCCAAGCAATCGCCGCGATTTTGTTTTACCTCAATATCGTAAATTATCTCTCCCTTATCTTGGATTTGCCGAGCCATTAGGCCAATTAAGGTTAGAGCCTCAACAATTTCTGCTGGTGAAGCTTTTAAATTCGGTAGCCACTGGCGTAAATAAGTATCAATGATTTTCATAAGATGTTGGGTTGATAGGCTAAATTGCCGCCGGTCAAGGTGCGGATGTCTTTAATCTGATATTTGGCCATAACCCAGCGGTCCAGTCCTAAACCAAAGGCAAAGCCGCGCCATTTTTGCGGATCAATTCCGGCTATCTGTAAAACTTTGGGGTGAATAATCCCCGCCCCCCCCATCTCCAGCCAGCCAAAACCCTTGCACAAAGAACAACCCTTGCCGTAACACTCGAAGCATTGCAGATCAACTCCCAAGCCCGGTTCAACTTCGGGATAATATTTATTACGATAACGAACAAGAACTTCAGGACCGTATAGATGTTTGAAAAGTAAATCAATAGTGCCAATTAAATCCTTCATGGTGATATCTTTGTCGACGGCCACTCCTTGGTAGTGGTAAAAGATAAAGTGATTGCTTTTGGTCAGTTTTTCGTTGCGGTAAACAATGCCGGGAAAAGCGGCGCGAAAAGGCGGCTTTTCTTGGGCTAAGAGTCGTGCCTCCACTGACGAGGCCTGTGTCCGCAACAACCACTCTGGCTCTTGAATATAAATGGTGTCCTGCATATCCCGCGCCGGATGATCAGGGGGCACATTTAGCCGTTGAAAACAATATTCGTCCGTTTCTATCTCCGGTCCGTCGTAAATTGAAAACCCCAGCGATTTAAAAATCGCGTTGATCTCGTTTTCCGTCACGGCAATCGGATGCAGGTGGCCGTGTTTGGGCAGCTGGCAAAGCGGCTCTTTTTCTCCAATTTCTGTTTTTGTTTTTTTAACTGTAGTTTTCTGCTCTTGAATTAATTTCTCGATTTGAACCTTTAAGCCATTAAACTCTTGACCGAATTTTTTTCTCTCCTCCGGTGATTTATCTTTGATTTTTTTGAATAGCTGATTAATTAGGCCATTTCGCCCTAGATACTTTATCCGCAACTCTTCCAGCGCCGCTGCCTCCCCCACCGTTTGAATTTCGGTTTTGATTTTTTCTAAGTCGTAATTCATGTCGGGGTGAAACTACTTGCCCTTAACGACTTTCAGGATCTTTTTAAACGTTTCCGGTTGGGTGATGGCCAGATCCGAGAGAATTTTGCGGTCAATTTCGATTTTCGCTTTTTTTAAGCCGGCAATAAATTTGGAATAGGTTAAACCGACCTTTCGTACCGCGGCGTTGAGGCGCACAATCCACAATCGGCGCAAGTCACGCTTGCGTTTTTTTCGGCCGACAAAAGCGTATTGACCGGCGTGCAGATCGGCTTCTCGTGCTACTCTGTACAAGCGGCTTTTGGTCATCCGAAAACCCTTGGTTCTGGTCAAAACTTTTTTATGTCTCGCTCTTCTGGCCGGTCCGCTTTTGGTTCTCATTTTTTTGACCCAATGACTTTTTTAATTTTCCTTGCCAATGCTCCATGAATTCTCTGCGGCACTTTCTGCCGCCGCAACTGGGCCTTGGTCTTTTTTCGGCGTAAATGCTGTACGTGGGAGCCACGGAACAGCACCTTGCCGTTTTTGGTTATTTTAAACCTTTTGACTACCGATTTTCTTGTTTTTATCTTTGTCTTTTTCTTTTTCATTGTTTATTTTTTTGGTTGGACTCAATAACATTTCCAGCTGGTTGCCCTGTGCTCTTGGCTCTGTTTCCATCTGGGCTTTCTCGCCCAGCCTCTCCTTTATTTTTTTCAGAACTTCGTAGCCAAACTCTTTTTTGGTAATTTGCCGGCCCCGGAAGCGGACTACGATCTTCACTCTGTTTTTTCCTTTTAAAAATTCTTCCGCTCGTTTTACGCGTACCAACAAATCGTTCTCGCTGATGAAAGGGGACAGGCGCAGCTCCTTTGTTTCCGTCTTCTTGTTTCTTTTCTTTTCTTCCTGTTCTTTTTTGGCCTCCAAAAACTTAAACTTTTTAAAATCAATTGTTTTACAAACCGGCGGCTTGGCGTTGGCCGAAACCTCCACTAAATCTAAATTTCGCTTCCTGGCCTCGCCCAGTGCCTCGTTGAGCGGCATGACGCCTATCTGCTTGCCGGTCTCGTCGATAACTCTAACTTGCTCGGCCCGGATATAAAAATTGATTCGGTAAAACTTATTCAACTTTGTTGGATTTTATCAAATTTGCCGTTTTTTGGCAAGATCGTCTTTAATTAAAGCCGTAAATTCGGTCAGGCTTTTTTCACCTAAGCTTTTTTGACCGCGAACGCGGACATTAACCCGGCCATTTGCCGCTTCCCGCTCCCCCGCCACAAGCATGTAAGGAATCTTTTGTTCTTCGGCATCCCGGATTTTGGCGCCTAAAGTAGCATTGTGGTCATTTAAATCGACCCGAATTCCCTCTTTGCTTAATTTTTGGCTGATTTTTTGGCCATATTTTAAACTTTTGTCCGAGACGGGCAAAACTGCCACTTGTATCGGTGCGAGCCACACCGGTAAAGCTCCGGCGTAATGTTCCAGCAAAATCATCATTAGGCGTTCGGGCGAGCCGACAATGGCACGATGAAGCATTACCGGTCGTCGATTCTGGCCTTTTTGATCGGTGTAGGTTAGTTTGAATCTTTCCGGCATGAAAAAATCAATTTGCAGAGTGGATAGTTGCCACTCTCGATTCAAGACGCCTTGGGCGATTAAATCCACCTTGGGTCCGTAAAAAGCCGCCTCGCCGATACTTTCAAAATACTTGACTTTTCGGGTATCCAAAATCTGTCGCGCCAGTTTTTCTGATTTTTCCCAGCCTTGAGCGTCACCGATATATTTTTCTGGCTTTTTCGGATCACGCAATGACAAACGATAGCGATATTTAAAGCCATAAGCCGTCATAATTTCATGGGTCATATCCAAAGCTTTATTCATTTCTTCGACGATCTGATCTTCGCGGCAGAAAATATGGCAATCATCTTGGGAGAACGAACGCACCCGAGCCAAACCTAAAAGTTCGCCCGGTTTTTCGTCTCGATACAGCATGGCAAAATCAGACATGCGAATCGGTAAATCACGGTAACTGCGCGGCTGCGCCGCATAAATTTGGGTGTGTTGGGGGCAGTTCATGGGTTTAAGAAAAAATTCTTCTTCGGAATAATTGGATTTGACCGCAAACATGTTTTCTTGATATTTGTCGTAGTGGCCGGAAATTTTAAACAGTTCGGCTTTGGCAATTTGCGGCGTCCAAACTTGAGCAATGCCTTGTTTCGATTGCAATTCTTCCACATATTGAACGATTAAGCGCCGAACTAAAGCACCTTTTTGCGTAAACAGGGGCAAGCCGGCACCAACCAAATCAGAAAAAGTCCACAAACCAAGTTTGGCGCCTAATTTGCGATGATCGCGTTTTTTCGCCTCCTCAATTTGCCACAAATATTTATCTAGTTCTTTTTGAGTGGGAAAGGCAGTGCCGTAGATGCGAGTGAGCATCTGCTTTTTTTCATCGCCATGCCAGTAGGCGCCGGCGACCGACAGTAATTTAAAGGCTCCAATTTGGCCGCTGGAGGCCACGTGCGGCCCACTGCACAGATCAACGAACTCTTCCCCCGTCCAGTAAACACTGGTCTTCTCTTGCCGTCCTCTGATTCCTGCCAGCCACTCTTGTTTGTAGGGGTTGTCGGCAAATAACTTTTGGGCCTTTTCCGGCCCGATTTCTTCTTTTTTGATTGGCAGATTTTTCTCTACGATTTTTCTCATCTCGGCTTCGATTTTAGGGAAGTCTGCCTCGGTGATTTTTTCACCTCGCGAGTCAAAGTCAAAGTAAAAACCCTCATCCGTGGCCGGCCCCATGGCCATTTTGATTTTGGGATACAGGCGTAGCATGGCTTGCGTCAACACATGTTCGGCGCTATGTCTCAAGGCTTTTAAATGCTCGGTGTTATTCACTTTACAAAAACAATTTGGCCTCGAATAATTGGCGTTTGAAGGGATCTAAAACTAAGCCCATACTTTCCAAAGTTAAGGCACCCAAAATGGGGCTATCGTTCCTTTTCCCAATAATTACTAAAGACGGCGCGCGTTTATTTTGAAATTCAAAAAGCGCCTCGCCGATCTCTCTTTCCACTATCGTTCCATCAGCCAGGCTAAATTGTCTTTTTTCGCCGGTAGATTTAACGCCAATTTTTTTGGCTAAATTTGGAGGTAAAACTGACAAGCTTGCCCCACTATCCACTAAAAAATTTTCCTCAATAAAACGCGATTCATCCTTGAGGTTGCTGACTTTGAGATTGACGTTGGTAATGCCCATGACTAGATACTAACTCTTTTGGAATGTTTTTTCAAGACTTTCAAAGTTTTTTCACTAAAGCACCAACTGATAATCCGACCATAAAATAAATTGACAGTGGGTGACAGAGGGCTCGCCTGTCCGCCTTTGGCGGAAACCTCTGACCTGTCGCCTACGGCGACTGCTCTACTTTTTAATTTCTGTGGGCCCGAGAGGATTCGAACCTCTGACCTTTGCAATGTCAATGCAACGCGCTAGCCAGCTGCGCCACGAGCCCTGATAGACTTATTTTAGCGGAATTTGTTTTTCGAAGCAATAAGAAGCCTAACCCACTTGCGTGGACATATAGCGGTCGGCGGACAAAGTAAATTTAGTCCCCGATTTTTTAAACTGGTTCCAATAATAATTGCGTTTTTTGCTTTTTTGGTTGAAAGCCGCCAGCCAAGTGGCCGATTCTTCGACTCTCTTTTTCAGCTCAATTAAAGCCAATCGCAGCTTCTCGAAGAAGTTCAAGTGGTAAACTCCCGCCTCTACCGGTGTTTGGGCGGCGGCAAATGTGATTTCTTTGGTTAAATCTTTAGTTGAAGCGGCGATCTGCTTCAGTTCTGACAAAATTGCCTTGACTTGCAGTTTCACTTCCTGTTCCTGTTTGGTCCAGATAACTTCTTCCCGCCGGCGCAGATTGAGATAATCTTGGTGAAAAAAACGCCGCTGGTTTTCCAGTTTTTCCTGCTGCTCTTGAAAATTATCAAAATCCAAATCTTGGCCGGGGGTCATTTCTCCGCTTCGAGGCAGTCCCTTTTTAATTCCACCCGAACCCAAACCCCGCAAGGCTTCCAAAAAGCTGTCATTGTTCGCTACTGGCCGTTTCGCTTGGCCGCTGTGACTCTTGTTCGTCATAAACTCTTGGGCAGGTGCTCTGATTATATCAGATCTTTAACAGTTTTTCCACTACTTTTTGTTTGCGCAGGAGCTGTTTAAGATAAAGTCTTTGTTCCGGCTTCTCCATCTGGCTTCGACTGCCCTCGTCCGGGGCGGCCGCGATCATCTTATCAATCTCTGATTCGTCGATTTGAATTTTTTCTTCATCGGCGATTTTACTCAAAATTAACTCCAATTTAAGTGTTTCCTGTGCCTGTTGAGTATATTCTGTTCTCAATTGTTCGGTGGTTTTACCAATTGAGGACAAATATTGTTCAACAGTCAAACCAAGTTTATTGGTTTGATCAATCAAACGAGCCAGCATTCGATTAACTTCATCCTCAACTAAGATTTGAGGAAGGATTAGTTTGGCGGTTTTTAGTAAGATCTGAAAAATCTTGGTGAGTTGTTGATCCTCTTTTTCCGGCTCTTCTTTTTTTCCGGGAACAATAATTTTCCCGGCAGCCATTTCATGGCGAAGTGTTTTTTGATAATCACCCAATTCGACCGTAGGTAACTCTGAGGTAATGGCTTGAATTTGCCAATCTTTATTTTCTTCCAGAGAAAGCACTTTGATGTGGGGAGAAACAATCGGTTTTAACTGGTGTTCTTTGGCCGCTTCGGTATAGACAGTGGGAAGAAGCAGGCGGATTACTTCTTCATAAAGTTTATTTTTGTCGAGTTGTTTTTCCACCAAATCGCGCGGCGCTTTGCCCTTGCGAAAGCCCTTGACTTCGGCCTTTTCAACGGCGGCTTGGACGACTTTTTCGTATTCGGCTTTGACTTTTGGCCAGGGAATATTAATAGTTAACTCGACGGTGCCGTCAGCCAGTCGGTTTAGAGCGGTGGTCATCGATGGCCTCCAAAACTACGCACCCGGGTAAAATTGCTGGCGCGAAAAACGTTTATTGTCGATTTGGGCTGGTTGATCTCTCTGATTAACTCAAAAGTCGGTTTTTTTGCCACAGATAACGGCTTCACTTTCGTTTTGGTTTTTATTTCTCCTTTTTTCTTCATGCGGCTATTTTATCACACTTTTTGGCCATTGCTTTGACTATAATTTATTTAAAATATTTTTTGCCCTTTAATTTTTCCGGCAATAAGTCTTTGTCGGTATATTTTTGGTAGCCGGAGCCATAACCCAGATTTTTCATCAGTTTGGTGGGGGCGTTGCGCAACTCTAGTGGGATTGGTAGATTGCCATAAAGTCTCACATCTTCTTGAGCGGCGCGCAAAGCATCATAAGCAGTTCTGTTTTTAGGTGCTTTTGTCAGATAAACCACTCCATGGGCTAAATTGATGGCGCACTCCGGGTAACCAATACTTTCACAAGCGCGAAAAACGGCGTTAGCGACCACTAAGGCCGTCGGCAGAGCCACCCCGATATCTTCACTGGCAAAGATTACCATTCGCCGGGCAATAAATAGAGGATCCTCTCCGGCTTCAACCATCCGGCTTAAATAATACAGGGCCGCATCAGCATTACTGGCCCGCATGGATTTAATAAAAGCGCTGATGATATTGTAGTGTTCTTCGCCTAAGCGATCATAAAAAAGCGAGGAGCGCTCAAAGATTGATTTTATTAATTGAAGTGAGATTTTTTTCTTGGTTTTATCAATTGAATCGGCGATTTCCAGCGCATTTAACAAGATACGGGCATCGCCATTACTTAAATTAAGTAATAATTCTTTGGCTTTAGGATCGATCTTTCTTTTTATTTCTTTTAGCCCCCGGGTTAGAATCAAGTTTAAGGGTTTAAGGTTTAAAGGTTTAAGGGTGAAGACTCGACTTCGGGAAAGAAGCGGCCCGATCACTTCAAAACTCGGGTTTTCCGTTGTGGCGCCAATTAAAATTAAGGTGCCGTTTTCAACATGAGGCAGAAAGGCATCCTGCTGGGCCTTGTTGAAGCGGTGAATTTCATCTAAAAATAAAATTGTCCGCTGGTTTTGCTCCTGCCTGCGCTTTTTGGCTTCAATAATGGCTTGGCGAATATCGTTTAGCTTGGTGCTGACGGCTGAATAGTTGAGAAAGTGAGCTTTGGTAGTTTGGGCAATTAAACGAGCCAAGGTGGTTTTGCCCACTCCGGCCGGTCCCCAGAAAATCATTGAAAAGAGCTGGTCCGATTCCATCATCCTGCGGATAATGCCGTCTCTGCCGACTAAATGCTCCTGACCGACAAATTCTTTTAAGTTTTTGGGTCGAATCTGGTCAGCCAGAGGTGATTGCTTTTTCTCCATACTCAAAACTTGATTTCAAAATCCAAGACGGGCGGGTTTAAAGCGGTTTCTTTGAGGTCCACTTCCTGCAGTTTTTGATCAATATCTTTAATTCTGCTCTCAATTTCCAAGATAGCGGCATCGGTGGCGTAAAGCGATGGCCGACTGATCTCTTCGGTCGGTATCACCTTAGGTGTTGGTGTCGGCGCCACGTTTGCCGGTTTTCTTTTGGACCCGAAAATCAGCGCTAGAACCAACAAGATCACAAAAAGCGCCGCGAAGCCCAACCCTATCTTTATTAGTAAAGATCTTTCCAGTTTGGCAATAATTTTCTTAATCGGCTGTTTTAATTTCACGAATTAACTCCCTTAAATAAGAATTTGCTTCTTTGAGATATTGGTGTGATTCTGTCAAGGCAAACTGACTCTGGTTGTAAATTTCATTCCGGTTGCTGCTGTTGTTCATCTCGGCCATTTTTTCATTGGCTTTTTGCTGTTTTTCCTGACTCCTTGTTATTCGATTTTCTGCCTCAAGCACCCAGCGCTCAACTTTATCGATATCCTTGCCCCCTTCTTGTTTTATCCGAGCGAGATTGCTTTTAATTGCCAAGACCTGATCAATCACGCGGTTTCGCCAAAAGTTTTCTTTACCGGAAAGAACAGCCGTTAAAACCTGGTACATTAAGATTTCTGTGTTGCGATAGTGTTCTCGGACTTCATTGGAAGAATCAACCAGATCTTCCAGTGTTCCGGCGCTTGGCAGTCTGTTGTGATGATCCTCGTACCAGATGATCTCGTTTTCCAGTTGTGAAGTGTAACCTGCCTTTTCTTGTGTCGACAAACCCTCACTCTCGTTGATTTTGTCCTTCAGGGCGGCCAAATAGCTTTTTAAAGTTTCGTCCCGTTCTTCAAGGAGCAGAAGGGTTTTGTTTTGCGCTTCACTTTTGGCGGTCAGCGTCAAGTAGCTTAAATAAGCTTGTCGGGTGATAACGTAGTCACGGTGACTCTGCCGGTATTGGTCATAGTTGAAGGTGTAGTTCTGATAACTCTGTTCGAAGGCTCCCGCGGCGATGATGATTCCCGCTAAAAAAGAAAACATACTTTCAGTTTACGCCAGCCCTTAATGCTCGTCAACTGGAGATTACCTCTTCCTTCTTTTCTCTTAAAAAACCCAGCCAGTCCTCGACAATTTCCAAAATACTTTTGAACGGCGCCTCAATTACAAAATCTAAAATAAAGTTAAAGATATTTATCTTGGCCAGTTCCGAAGAAAAGCGTTTGCCGGTTTTTAGGATCGGCACCATAAATAAATCGGTGATCAAAACCCAGCGGCTTTCTTTTTCTTCCAGAATCAAGTCTTTGGCGTTTTGACTGACTTTGTAGGCAAAAAAGCTCACCAAAGTCAGAAAAAAGAGAAAAACAATGATCGAAAAGATATTAAAACTGATGTTAACCAATCCCCAAATAATCAGGCCAAAAGACAACAGGAAGGTCAAATAAAAGAAATATCGGAAAAAAGTGTTTTTTAGGCCTTTACTGGGTGGAGGCAGGGAAAAAACAAATTTTTTAGTGGTGAATGAACCTTGGTAAAGAACTCCTTTAATTCTTTCCCAGATTTTTTGAGTATTACTTTCTCCCGGACGAGGGACAGTTAGGACAAAAGCAAACATCAGGAAGGGAGGAAAGATTGTGTTGATGGCGATCGGGAGTTTGCGCAAAAAACCGTGAAGATATAATTCAAATGGAACTTCTAAAAGCAGCGCAAAAACCATTTTGGTAATAAAGATGTAGATGATACTGCGCACCGCTTTGCGTTTTAGAGCGGTTCGGGTCTGGTCATAGCGGCTCAAACACGTTTCCAGGACTAATTCTTCAATTTTTTCCGGGTTTTCCCAAGTTTCCAGACCCCCTTTTTGCTCTAAGATGTCTTGTAAAATTAACATGGGAGCCGAATAGCGGCGGCAAAAGCGGGTCAATCTCTCTCCGTTGGGATCCTGCAAATAGGCCTCAATCTCTCTTTTGATGGCGGGTAATTCTGCGGGCTTATCCCAATCGGGGAAACGGCTTTTTAACAATTGGTAACGCAGTGTGGCGGCGTCGGGTTTGAAGAGGGCCCGATAGGCGGCCAAATATAATTGCGCTGGTGGCGCATCGGGAGCGTTGGGTTTTAACAGATGATAAAAAGCATTCACGAGCGCCTCTTGTTTTTTCTGTGGTACCAGTTGTCTTTCAATTTCCCCGGCAGCAATATTAATCAGCCACTTGTCTACATGTTCCGGTCGATAATCAATTTCTTGAATTATTTGCCAATATTTGAAGATGATGCGGTGGACTTCGCCGATTTGACTTACCGGTACGCGTTTGTTGCGTAGATACCGGGAACGAACCAATTCTCTTATCAGCAACTCGGCCAAATTCTCTTTATAATTGCGAAAATAGATAATGCGGTGGAGGAAACGCTCGATCGCGCTTAAGCGAAAAAGATGCTCTTCCTTGTAGTCGATGACGCGGCGGAGCTTTTCGTATAAAAAGGCGATTGAACTGACCGTTTCACTGACTTCAATTACCTCACCCACCGAAGCTTTAGCGAAGGCGGGTTTGTCTTGATAGGCCAGCCAAAGCTCTTTGGCTAGAGGCGATAAACCTAGATTTGGCATTGGAAGTATTATACAATACTTTTGCGGGCCGCGGTGGCGGAATTGGTAGACGCGCAGCGTTTAGGACGCTGTTCGTGTAAACGAGTGGGAGTTCGACTCTCCCCCGCGGCACAGATTGCTCGCGTCGAATGTGGACGACGCAAGCAAATCATGCGGTGAATTCGGCAAAAACGAAATCCGCTTACTTAAAAGGAGAAAAAAGAAAAAATGAAAAAATTTATCCTGCATGGAATAGGTGGAGCGCTAGGGCAGACAACCGGAAGGGTAAAAGTTTTTAAAGATATCTCCAAAATAAATCTACTGAATTGCGCAACAATAATAGTTGCTCCTTTTACAACTCCAAACATAACTCCCTTTTTACCTAGGATAAAAGCGATTATTACCGAAAAAGGTGGAATTACGAGCCACGCAGCCATTTTAGGTCGAGAGTTTGGCATACCTGTCATACTTGGTGTGGAAAATGCTACCAAGAAACTAAAAGATGACCAATGGGTTATGGTTAACGGAATTGAGGGAAAGATAGAGATTCTTTCCAAACATTCAATTCAGTTTGCTCAATGGGATATTACTGGTAAATGTAATTTGCGATGCCGACACTGTCGGGCTTGGAAATTACCAATAGAAAAAGAGCTTTCAACTGAAGGAGGGAAAAATCTCCTTAGTCAATTATACGACTTAAAGATCCAAGTTTTGAACTTCTCTGGAGGAGAACCATTTTTGCGAAAGGATATTTTCAAACTTCTGGATTATGCCAAAGACTTTCCTTTGTTGACTATAACCACAAACGGTACTCTTTTCTTGGATAAAGAATACATAAAAATGCTTAAACCGTTTAAGAATGTCAGAGTTTCCTTAAGTCTAGATGGCTTAGAAAAGTTTCATGATAATTTTCGGCGAGTTTCAGGTACATTTAAAAAAGCAATCACTGCTGTTAAAAACCTAACCGAAGAGTCAATTAGAACCTCAATAAGATTTACTCTTACTAATCTCAATGAAAATGAAGCAGAGCCATTATTTGACTTTATCTCTAAATATAAAATAGAAAGTTTCAACATAAGAGCTGTTCTTCCTTTAGGTCGAGCCGATGTTTCTATGATGCCTTCCGCGAAGCGTTATCGAGAAATATTAGAGAACTTATTTGTAAAAAGCAGAAAGAAAAAAATCCCTATAATTTCCGGCGACCCGATTCTTCTTCCTTTATTCCCTGAATTGTTAGGAAAAGTTTGGGATGAAATGGGAGAAAAGATGTTTTCTGAAGTTTGTGCCGGTTGTTTAGCTGGTGAAGAAACATTATACATTAAGCCCAATGGTGATGTTGGGGTTTGCGCCT